>NZ_JBNNMG010000055.1:0-36587 GCF_050272555.1 Lysinibacillus sp. NPDC047702
ACTGGAAAGCGAGTAGCCTGGAACGGAAATCACCTTCATTTGACTTAGTAGTGTTCACAAAGAGTCCCTTGACCATTTAGTTTTTCAACACTATGCCAATATCCCCATCTACAAATGGGGATATTGGATGTTCTATAAAGTGTTGGAGGTAGACTCTAATGTACCTTTAATCTCTTTTATTTGTTCAATATGTCGCTGTTCATGTAAATATATATGTTCAATCCATTGATCAAGTGGCAATTCACCAAGAGCTGGATGCTTCACGGATTTCTCTGGTAATATAGATTTATCCTCAATTGTGTCAAGAAAGGTAATAAATTTTTTTCTTGATTCGCTCAATAATTCTATTATTTGCTGAACGGTAAATATGTCTTCAGTCGGTTCTACAATTTTTGGTGCTGTAATTTTATTGGATCTGTCAACAATTAGTTGAACATTTTTTCGATTTGTTTTTTTGAGATCTGTTTGCTTTAATCCCCATGCAATTGCTTTAATAGAGGATTCCTCCACTAAGACTAGGTGATGGCAAACCTGAGCTATACTCCAACTGTTTGCTTCGTGCTTCCCGTTCAATTGAGTATTATTTAATAGCTCGATTTCAGCCACTAAATTATTTCTAGTTTCCCTTAGCTGATCTGTTATAAATTGATTCAAAAGCCTCTCCCCTTACTTTGTATTTATTGAACTCTATTCAGCATATGTTCTATTATGACATATTCTCTTAAGCGTCCTAAAATTCCTTTAAATTCGTACGATGACTAGCATGTTATCTGTCACGAACGATATTAAATGGGTTATTTTCGAGAACCTGTTGAAGCTGTTCATCTTCAATGTGCGTATAAATTTGCGTTGTCGCAACACTTGAATGCCCCAGTATGTGCTGAAGACTGCGGATGTCTGCTCCTGCTTTATACATCATGGTAGCTGAGGTATGACGTAGTTTATGCGGTGTTAATCTTTCCTTTTGAAGTCCTGATTGCTGATTAATCTGTTTCACTATTTTAGCTACGGTTTGCCGAGTAAAGCGTGTTCCCTTTTGAGAAACAAATAGGGGCTCATCTCCCTCACCTTTATAGGCTGTTTTTCCACAAGCTTCATAGTCTGTGAGAGCCTGCATACAGCTATCATTTAAATAAACTGTCCGTTCCTTATTACCTTTACCAATAACGGTCAAATATCGACCTTGTATGGATGATTTATTTAACTGACAAAGCTCTGATACACGAATTCCTAAATTCAAGAAAAATACCATCATACAATAATTTCTAGGTGAGGCATGATTCGACTGAATGCCGTCCATAAATTGCCTAGCTTCCTCAATATTCATATAAATCGGTCGTTTTCGCCCAATCTTTGGTGTTTCTAATTCATCAGCCGGATTTTCTTCGAGAAGACGACGTTTACCTTTTAAGTATTTAAAAAATGATTTTAAAGTAGCAACCTTCCTTGCTCTTGCAGATGCTGAATTTCCACGCTGCACCTCGCAATATTCCATAAATAAGTAGAGATCTTCTAGTGTGATGTCACGTATTTCTTCTATTGTAATAGTAGAAATATCGATAGAGGTAATGTTGCTTATATCTAAATCTTGTTGGACAGCTAAATGAAATCTGAAAAATAATGTCAGATCATATTCATATTCTTTTCTTGTGCGCTGAGACTTTCCTCTAATGGTTGTTAAATAAACAAGGAAGTCTTTCATAAATTTCGGTAGCTTGGTCTTTTGCATTAAAATCCCCCCATTTTCTCTATTTTATCATGAAAAAACGTTCCCAAATATAAATTTGGGAACTTTATGATGAAAAAAATGCCCATTTTCAGCATCTAGAACGTTTGTTCCTGTACAAAACGTTAAAAAAAGATGATTCTCTACAGAAAGAAAATCATCTTTAAAAAATGTTTTTATGAAAGTTACCTGTTTCATGCATAAGGCGTTAGAAAAATGAATATTTAAATTTAGTATACTTAATTGCAATGAGACGATTCAAAAAAAGAAGAGATGGGGTATTATACATGTCGATTCGTCTCACAACGCGCATGGAATTATTTGGTTTTTAATGTAGGTCATATCTTCTACTTAACAAATATACTGTATGTTCCATCCACATGTTTTGACAATGTCCAGTTTGTTGATAGCATTTGTTGAAGCTTAGCAATAGTTTCTTCATGACAAGTTAAATTCTGTATGCCTGTTTCTATTAATTGATAGTCCTCCCCCTCTTCTAATTGAAAGCGAAGATGGAGTAAACGTTGAATGCCTGGCAATGTTACATATTTAATACGATAGTTACCATGTAAGGCATCTAAGAACACTCGTTCTCCTTCTTGGAAAAGTGCTATTGTTTCTAAAAATTCGTAGTTAGGTACCTTTTCTTTCCAAACTGACACATCCCCTGTGTGCAATGTTTGTACAATTTCCTCATCTGTGAAATCTAATTTTGAAAGCTTATCTAGCTCATATGCTTGCATTAAGTTAATGATTGTCATTTTACCTGCTCCTTTTATGTATTCGCTATTAGTTTAACATTTTTTCTTTATTACTTAAATTCGGAGGCGATCCATATGATGAATTTATATGAATCTGGTATGTTTTTTGATGAAATGTTAGATGGCAATCAGCCGAAGCCTCATTATCGATCTTTTTATCAAAGGCTGAATGCTTTTTCGAAGGCGCAGTTAGAAGAGAAATATCAGCAAGCCCAATCAAGTTTTCTAAGACAAGGAATTACCTTTACCGTTTATGGAGCTCAAGGTGGAACAGAACGTACAATGCCCTTTGATTTTGTACCTATTATTATTCCTGATAAACAATGGGAAATGATTGAAGCAGGTGTCAAGCAACGTGTGCAGGCCTTAAATTGTTTTTTACACGACATCTATCATAAACAGACTATTATTAATGATGGATTAATTCCGAGGCAGTTCATAGAAAATAATCCTTATTATTATTACCAAATGCTTGGAGTAAAGGTTCCAATCAATAATCATATTTTCTTAGCTGGGATCGATTTAATTCGAGATGAGCATGGCACTTATTTTGTGCTGGAAGATAATTTACGTAATCCATCAGGTATATCCTATGTTTTTCAAAATCGCTATGTGATGAAGGAAGTGTATCCTGAATTTTTCTCAAAGCATGCCATTCAATCACTTGAGAAGCAAATGGCCTACATGAAAAAGGCACTCCTTGCTCACCGACCACGCTGCTTGCCGCCTGATGCTGAGCCTAAGGCAGCGTTATTGACAGCAGGTATGTATAATTCAGCTTATTACGATCATGTTTTTTTAGCGCAGCAACTAAATATTCAGCTTGTAGAAGGTCGTGATTTAGTTGTTCAAAATGATAAAGTGTATATAAAAACAATTTATGGGTTAGAGCAGATTGATATAATTTATCGTCGAATTGATGATGATTTCTTAGATCCCAGTGTTTTTCGAGAAGATTCATTACTTGGCGTTCCTCATATAATGTCTGCTTATAAAGCCGGAAATATCGCCATTTTAAATGCTGTTGGGAATGGTGTTGCTGATGATAAGGCGATGTATGCCTATGTACCTGATATGATTCGCTACTATTTAAAAGAAGAGCCTATTTTACAGAATGTCACGACCTATCATTTAAGTGATGACAGCCAGCGAACTTGGGTTCTGGAGCATATGGATGAGCTAGTGATCAAAAATGTGAGCGCGTCTGGTGGCTATGACATGCTTATTGGTCCTCATGCAAATGAGGAAGAAATTGTTAGATTTAAACAAAAAATTAATGAAAAACCATCTCAATATATTGCACAGCCAACCATTAAATTATCTAGAGCTCCAGCCTTTCAGGATAGCAGGTTCTACCCCTGCCATGTAGACTTGCGTGTATATGTAATGAAGGGTGAGGATATTAATGTGTTACCTGGTGGTTTATCTCGTGTAGCACTCAAGGAAGGCTCTTTAGTGGTGAATTCATCTCAGGGCGGTGGAGCAAAAGATACATGGATATTAAAGGAGGAATGGCAGCATGCTAAGCCGAGTAGCCGATGCACTTTATTGGATGGCAAGATATAGTGAACGAACGCAAACAAACGCACATATATTACAGGGACAGCTGTTGAATATGTTGGAGCAATCTGGGAAAGAGCATGAGTATATTGATCATTGGGAAGCTATATTAAATATTTGTGCCTCAAAGGAAGAGTACTTGTCCAGCTTTGAAATAATTCGAGTAAATCCTCTAATTGAATATTTACTTTTTTCGGAAAAGAATTGTAATGCACTTTTAGCAACTGTAAGTGCCATTCGGGAAAATGCACGTGTTACTCGTGATAGTATCCCTACTGAGCTTTGGGAATTGCAAAATGCATTTTATTTGTCTCTTAAAGAGGAAATAATGGGAAGGCAAAAGCCTATTCCAATTATTGTGCTGAATTCTTTTTTGCAAAATGTTCGTAAAACTTCTTTAACGGTAACAGGATTGATTGAGGGCTCCATGGATCGTGATTTACCTTTTTACTTTATGCAGGTTGGAAAATGGATGGAACGGGCAGAAAAAACGATTCGAATGATATTAATCGTATTGGAGCAACATAAACACGTTACGTTACCAATGAATGAAGTAGATGGTACCTTTCTACTTGAATTATCAGAGGCAACAGAATCCTATTTACGCAAGCATCGTCAAACAAATTTACTCTGCGTTATTCAGTATTTATTACAGGATAAACATTTCCCGCGATCATTCATGTTTTGTCTACAAAAATTAGAGGAAGCGTTTATCCATATTGAAAAAGATTCTCCTTCAGGAAGGTTTTTAGAGCTTCATCCCCCATTGAAAAGTTCAATCTTTGCTATGATGAATATGGATTTATGGAATTTTACTTTAGAGGAAATCAATTTATTAATGGAGGAAAGATTGCGCCAATGTATTGAATTTAGTCATACATTCGCGACAGTTTATTATTTATATGAACCCAGCATACAACCTTGAAGGGAATCAAATACAGCTCCCTTTCAACAAGCAAGTCAGTAAACAAAAGGAAGCGGACACAATGAAATTTGAAATTCATCATATTAATAAGTTTCAATATGAGTCTGAGGTTGACCAAAGCTTAAATACAATCCGCTTAAAGCCAAGAAGCGATGAGCGTCAGCGCTTATTATCCTATCGAATTGCAATTACCCCCTCATCCTTAACACGTGAGCATACGGATATTTGGGGTAATACAGTTGGTACTTTCTATATTCCAGAGCAGCATCAGGAATTAGAAATTCAAACTACTTCTATCGTTAGTATTCAACGTGCGCCATTTATTCATCGCATTCAATATTCACCGGAAATGCAAACGATCTTTCATTCTCAGCTATTTTATGAACATTATCTGCCTTTTTTAAAATTCACCCATTTTACGTATATGACAGAAAATCAATTAGAGGAAGTGTATCATGCCATCGGTCATGCTGAAAACCCTGTCCTTTTTTCGCTTAATTTAATGCAATATTTATATTCAACATTTGAGTATGACCCTGGTGCAACGGATGTAACAACAACCGCAAATGAAGCCTTTGTACTTAAACGTGGTGTATGTCAGGACTTCACACATGTCATGCTTGCAGTATTGCGGGCCAAGGGGATTCCAGCTCGTTATGTTAGCGGCTATCTATACGTTGATGAACACTCAGCTTTAGTTGGTGATATTGCCACACATGCCTGGGTGGAAGTAATGATCCCAGGCATCGGATGGATTGGCCTAGATCCAACGAATAATGTAGAAGTGCTGGAAAATCACATCATTTTGTGTATTGGTAGAGATTATTCAGATATTAGTCCTGTAGAAGGTGTTTATACAGGAGGAAAGCATGACTTAACTGTTAAAGTAAACGTCAGAGCATTAAATCATCTATGATAACCGTGCAGTAAAATACTGCGCGGTTTATTCAAAACGACCCTGTCTTTCTGTTAATACCCATTTTCGTACATAGCCCATTGTTTGCTGAATATGTTCAATTGTTTTTTCACTCTGAAACGCCTTTTGCATGACTGTATAGCGTAAATCTGTTGCTCTAACATTTAGACCAATATCCTTTGAAATAGCCTGAAAAATTCGTTCAACGGTCTTTGTTGAGATTGATTTTGATTGGCTAGCCTCACTGACCCACATCCATTCCCCCGGTTCTTGCTGATGCAGCTCTTCGGTTGCTACTTTATAATGCTTCAGCATGTCCACTAAAATTGGAGAAAGTTTAATTTCTCGGCGACCATTGTGGTTAGCAATAAAAATGAATGTTGAATTAGTATGCATATGCGTCCATTTCATACGTACAAGCTCCGCTGGCTTACAACCTGTTTCAAGTAGCATTTGCACAATGCAACCATTACGCCTTGCCAACCAAGCATGCTCTTGAGTCTTCGCATATTGAAAATAAGTTGGCCAGACATTTGTAATGTTCATCAATTGCTTCGTTGTCAGTAATTTTAGTGACTCTTTTTGTCTCTTCTTTGGCTGTAAAATGACCTCATAATCAAATGACTCCACCCACTCTCGTAAAAAAACAAAATCAACAAAGCCTCGTAATGTAGCAATTTTATGATTAAATGTGTTGATATTTACGTACGTTCCCTTTAAGTAATTACTATATATAAATAATAATTCTTTAAACTGATGATCCACATTCAAGTAGTTTTTCTCATGGGCAAACGCTAAAAACTGCTTCCCATCTAAATTATACTGTTTTTTTGTTGCAGCACTTTTCTTTAAAGAATTTAAGAGTAATAAATAGCTGTTCCATGCCTCCACTAATGTGATCAAGTTAACTCCCTCCTTATTTGCTGTGCGTGATTTGTTTTATTTTACTATATTATGGGTGCGTAGGTTATATTTATTTTTATAAATGATAATGTCGGATAATCTGTAATAAACAGACAAAATACCGCTCCTCAAACTATAAAGCTCTTTTTAACATAAGGAAGCGAATGTTCTATCGTAATAACCTCTCTCTTTTACTTTCTTACAATAACAACTCCCCTCTTTCCTGTTGTAGTACAATTTCTTTAAAATGCTATTATTCTTGTAACACAAAGCGAATTTACATGAAAATTCGTATAATTTAGTGTTTATCACCGTTTGTGTTATATAATAAGTGTATGAACTTATCATGTAGGGGGCGTTTCGAGTATGCAAGTGAAAACAACTCGATTAGAGGCAGAAGATGCAAAAATAATTTATCAAGAAACAGCAGGGTTAGCGATTATTACAATTCATCGACCACAGGCGAAGAATGCACTAACTGCAAATATGTGGGATCAATTGGCTAAGATTGCTTTACAGGTATTAGACAATCCTAAAAACAAAGTATTAATTTTACGCGGATCCGGTGAAAATTTTACGGCGGGCTCCGATATTAAAGAATTTAACGCTATTTCTCTCGAAAAAGCTGAGGAAGCCTTTGTACATATGGAAAAAACCATCTCTACGATTGAGCGTTTGCCGATTCCAACAATTGGCGTTATTAATGGACCTGCTATGGGGGCAGGTTTAGAACTGGCCTTGGCCTGTGATATTCGTATCGGCTCAGAAAAAGCAAAACTTGGAATCCCCGTTGGCAAATTAGGCATTACTTTAAATAACAAATTTGCACAGCGTTTAGTACAACTTGTTGGCCCTTCTACAACGAAGGATCTAGTTTTTACAGGTCGTATGTTTAAAGCAGAGGAAGCGTTCAAGCTCGGTATGCTTAATTATTTAGTCGCTGCAAAAGATATTAATAAATACATGATTCGTATGGGTAAGCTTGTAGCAGGAATGTCACCCGAATCATTATTAGCGGTTAAACAATCTGTCCAAGAATGCGTAGACAGTGTGCCAGCATTATGGAAAAGCTCTTCACCATTTGTCGGAAATGATTTTTCAGAGGGCTGCCGTGCATTTGTCGAAAAACGTCAGCCTAAATTTACACGCCAACAGAAATAAAAAACAGGTACTCTATACGCGTAATGGCGAGTGGAGTACCTGTTTTATTATGTTCTTCTCTTTACAACTGCTAATTTTATGTGAAGATGAATGGCATCTAGCTCATAACCAAAATGCTGGAAAAAATCGGACTGCACATTCTTTTGTAATGCATACAATTGATCTGGTAATGAATAATCAATTGGTACCTTTAGCTGTAATGTTATCGTAGTAAACGCTTGCTCCCCTAATGTTAATTGCACTTGCTCTACCTTGTGTACAATGTCATGCTGTGCACAGCAATACGTCAATAGCTGCACATAGACATGCTTACCAATTTCTATATATTCTTGTTGGAAATCTGGACGAACAATCGTTGTCTCCCCTATTTTTTCACGCTTTGGCGAAAAAATTTCCATGCCTCTTTGCACTAAGCGTTTAAAAAAATTTTGCTCAACTTGACGATACGGTATTGGCATCACATGCTTGCCTTGGGTTTGACGTATAAAGCGTGCTTTGTCGATTTCTTTTTGAGAACGCACATCCTCTACATAGTAATATCTTTCGATTAATCCAAGTTCAAGCTGACGGGCAATTGTTTTTGTCATTTTATCAGACGTACCTATCAATAAAATAGATTGTACCTTATATGTATTAAGTGCTATTTTTACTTCTTCACGATGAGCATCATCAGTAAAAATAGCACGACGAACAGCTGTTATTGTGTTTTTTTCAAATTTTGCGGAGAGCCCTGCTACTTTCATACCGTCTACAATCAATAGACCATCATCAATAATTGCCTCTACCCCTATTTTATGCGCAAAAACAAGTGCGCTTGTACTTTTCCCTGTCCCACTTGGTCCACTTAAAGAATACACTTCCATATTGTTCATCTCCCTTTCTGTTTTTATGATAGCAGAAATGTTTCCAATTTTCCGTCAATATCTCTATTTCCAATATTCTCTAAAAGGTTTCCGCTAGCCCACGCAAACATCTTCTCCTTTTCAGAAATATATTCTTTTTTCAGAATAACTTTCCCTTTCTATGCTTTAGTATGATAAAATGTGAACTACTATTCTGTTATACAACTATAAGGAGTGTACTAGTTTGAAAATTGTCCCGTCTAAAAAAATGTCATTATTCACACCAGCTATTTTTGGAGATTTAAAAAACCATGCCAAGCTTCAGCAAGAAAAAGGCATGAAGATGATTGACTTAAGCTTAGGAAGTCCTGACCTTCCCCCACATGCTAAAATTCGTGAGCATTTATCCTATAGAGCGGGTTTAGCAGAGTCCTATGGTTATACATTAACAGGTACGCAACGCTTTTACGATGCAGTAAGCCGCTATTATAAACGTCGTAGCAATATAGAGTTAGATCCCGCTTCTGAAATTATTCAAACAATCGGCTCTCAAGAAGGATTAGTGCATTTACCAATCGCCTTTTGTGACCCAGGTGACATTGTGTTATCTACGAATCCAGCTTACGTTGCCTATGATGCAGGAATTCATCTTGCAGGCGCAACATCCTATTATATGCCCCAAACAGCTGACAATGGCTATTTACCAGATTTAGATGCAGTTCCTGAAGAAATCGCCCAAAAAGCAAAGCTATTGATTTTAAATTTACCAGGCAATCCAGTCCCTGCAATGCCATCATTAGCCTATTTCGAAAAAGTCATTGCCTTTGCTAAAAAATATAACATTATCGTCCTACATGATGCGGCCTATTCCGAGTTTTACTTTACAGGCGATGGCCCAATTAGCTTCCTTGCCGCTCCTGGTGCCAAAGAAGTTGGAATGGAAATTAACTCCTTATCAAAAAGCTTTAGCCTTGCGGGTACACGTATCGCTTATATCGCAGGAAACGCTGAGATGATCGCCATTTTAAAGCAATTAAAATCAAATTTAGATTTTGGCATATTCGAGCCGATTCAGGATGCAGCCGTTGTTGCGCTTGATAACGCTGAGGAAATTACAGCGAGTTTACGAGCAACATTTTCAGAGCGTCATAAAACATTAATGAATGGCCTACGTGCTATCGGATGGGATGCAGCACCTTCAGATGGAGGGATGTTTGTATGGGCTAAATATCCATACGATATTGATTGTACAGAATTAGCCTTTAAGCTGATTGAGCAAGTTGGCGTTGTGACTGTTCCAGGCACAGTATTTGGCACAGCGGGACAAGGCTATTTACGTTTAGCATTAGTACAGCCAAAAGAAGTACTACAGGAAGCTGTTGATCAATTAGCACAAGTACAATTTGCAGCACAGTCTTAAAGGGATTGTCCTGGTATTTGGTCTTTTGCCCCATACATTCCCACATAAAAAAACAGTTACTGCGAAAAAGCAGTAACTGTTTTTGCTCATCATACTTCATATTGCTGATGTTCCTCGTCCTCATAGCGATTATAACGCTGTTTAAATAGCTTAAATAAATGGGTTACAAGCACTTTAAAGATAGCGAAGCCTGGAATACCTAAAATAACACCAGGGACACCAAATAAAGAACCAGCCGTTAATAATACAAAAATAATGGTGATTGGATGGATACTTAGAGATTTCCCCATAATTTGTGGAGATATGAATTTTCCTTCAATGAGCTGTACCACCGTCCAAACAATTGCGAGCTTAATCAGCATAAACGGTGATGTTACTAGGGCGATAATTACAGCAGGTGTAATCGCAATAACAGGCCCTAAATAGGGAACCACACTTGTAATCATTGCAAGGAATCCAAGTAATAAGGCGTATTTCATGCCAATAATTAAAAAACCAATCGTTACCATGGCACCAATACACATCGACACTAAAATTTGACCCTGTATGTAGGAGCTAATTTGTTTGTCCATATCGTGAAAAATTTCATGCACCTCTTTACGCATACGAGGTGGACAGATGTTTAACATAAATTTCGGTAACTTTTCACCATCTTTAAGTAAATAAAATAAAATAAATGGTACTGTTACTAATGACAGGATGATGCCTGTTAAAGTTGAAAGGAAGCCTGTAATACCAGATGCCACACCCTGTGCTAAGTTCGTCGCTGTATCTTTCACCGTTTCAAATAAATCCGTTGTGACATTCTTAACAACTTCGTCATAGTTAAAGTCTATTTTATCTAAATACTCATTGAAGCGAGAATGTGTTAAGTACTCAACAATATTTTGCGTCAGTGCCATAAAATATCCAGGAAACTCCTGCAATAAATTTGTAAACTGATCTCGCAGAAACGGATAAACTAGTACTACTAGTAATGTGATGAAACCGATGACAGCGATATATAAAATCAAAATACCCCATATTCTTGGAATACGCCAATTTTCTAAAATTCCTAATAATGGGCGCAATAAATAATAGGCGATGATGGCAAGTACCCCTGGTAAAATCACTACCTCAAATAATACTTTCAGCGGGGTAAATATAAAGGAAACCTTTTGGAACATAAAAATTACACATGCCAACAATAATAAAGTAATGAGTGTAAAAAATAAGTTTTTACCACCTAAAAAGCGGATAAACTTTGTTGAAAACAAATTAGACCGCTCTTTTGGTCTTTCTTTTTCCATATACCCACCCCAATCCAAATGCTTTACCTTTATATTACAGGATAATGTTGACTTATGCGAACCATCACTCCAGCTGCATACCCAAAAATTCACTTAAAAAGGCTTTATTTTTTTCAACATCAATAACGATTGAATCCCCTGCATGACTAAAGTTCTGGAATTGATAGCTTCCCTCAATTGGGATGGTGGCCTTTTCAATTTTGACCTTCCCTTTTGACACCATTTTGAGAACCTGCTGAATTTCCCCAGAGGAGGAATAGTCTGTTGTTACATACCCTTGTGCTGCTCCAACAAACTTTGGTAAGTTCAAAATATTTTGAGGTGCTAGCACTTCATTCTTTATGGCTTCAATAACCTTTTGCTGACGCGCCACACGGCCAAAATCTCCCTCTGCATCGTGTCGGAAACGAGCATAACCAAGTAATTCTTTCCCGTTTAGGTTATGCACACCCTGCTTTAAGGAAACACCTATCTTTTCAGACATATCTTTTTCAACATTTATTTCAACCCCATTTGGCGCTAAAATATCTACTAGTGATTCAAAATTTTTAAAATCTATAATGGCATAATGATGAATAGGAAGACTAAACATATTGCTGATTGTTTCCTTTAATAATTGCACACCGCCTAGATAATAAGCTGTATTGAGCTTATACGATTGGTAGCCGGGAATATCTGCATATATATCCCGCATTAATGATACAAGCTTGATATCATTTGTTTTCTTATCCCATGATAAAACCATCATGGTATCCGTACGTGATTTTTCTTCTCCGCGACTATCAACACCTAATAATAAATAATTTTCAATATCCCCTTTAACCGTATCACCGCTAAAATCCTCCTGCGCTACTTTTGTGTCATTTGCTAGCTCAAGCCCGCTTCGATATTGCATCACTGAATAACCAACCAGAACAATGACACATAGCAATAGCAATGATAATAATGCTCTACCTTTACGCAATCGACGTTTTTTGGGACGTTGTGAGCGTCTTGAATACTCTTGCTCTTCCATACTTCATAACTCCTCTATTGTAATATAGTTAATGTAACGATTCACCATAAGGAAAGTTTCATCAAAATATTATGCATGCTACAATTATCCATCTAATCGTTATTTTACACCTAAAGTGTCAGTCGAGAGCAAAATAATGCTATAATATTTTCACGTTAGAAAGGATGATAAACTATGATAGAAAAAGCTGCATTTGCGGGTGGTTGTTTTTGGTGTATGGTCAAGCCATTTATAGAATGGGATGGCATACATAAAATTACTTCAGGTTATATGGGTGGCCATTTAGAAAATCCAACTTATGAGGATGTTAAAAAAGGCAATTCCGGCCATTTAGAAGTTGTAGAAATTGAATTTGACCCTGGTATCTTTAGCTATGAGCAGCTTCTAGATATCTACTGGATGCAAATTGATCCAACAGATGCTTACGGTCAATTTCATGACCGCGGTGAATCCTATACAACGGCAATTTTTACCTATTCAGAAGAACAAAAACGAATTGCCGAAGCATCCAAAGAAAAATTAGCAAAAAGTGGACGCTTTGATAAGCCTATTGTAACCACAATTCGTGATACTCAACACTTTTATCCTGCTGAAGATTATCATCAGGATTATTATAAAAAAGAGCCTGAGCATTATCAGAAGGACCGAGCGATTTCGGGTAGAGATCAGTTTATTACAGAGCATTGGAAAAAATAAATATAAAACTAGTTTCGAACAAAAATTAAAGTTAGAAAAGCGCGAGAAATCAACGTTTCTAAATTGATTTCTCACGCTTTTAGGTTTTGACCAGCTTTGTCCTAGCCTCTCTATATAATTAATGATCAGAAGCTGTTTTCAAAAATGATTGGAGTGCCTCGAAGAATCGTTTGCCATATTTTTCGAACTTTACTTCACCAATCCCACTAACTCGTCGTAAGCCTTCAAGTTCCATTGGTTTTTGCTCGCATAATTCTCGTAATGTTTTATCAGAGAACACCACAAATGGTGGTACTTGTTCTTCATCTGCAATCTCTTTTCGTAATACTCTTAAATGCTCGAATAGTGGATCATTGTCTGCCAGTTTACGCACAATTACAGCTTCTTTTCGCATCACCTTGCGATTACCCAGTAAAACCGCTTTGCCTTCCTCTGATACATAGATGGTTGGATACGTACCGTGCTTTACAGCTAGTAATCCTTCCGCAATTAAAAATTCAATAAAACTGGAGACATCTTTTGAAGAGTATTGCCCTTTTAAAATGCCATAAGTAGATAAACGTGCAAAGCCAAATTCCGTCATCTTTTGATTTTTAGAACCAATTAGCACTTGGGCCACCATTGTCTTACCAAATTTTTGTCCCATCCGTACGACGCAGGCAAGCACTTTTTGCGCATCTACCGTTACATCCTTGACCTCTCGCCCATCATTACAATTACCACAACGACCACAAGGCTCTCCTGCCTTCTCACCAAAATACAGGAGAATTGCATTTTGTAAGCATCCCTCTGTATGACAGTAATCCACCATCGTTTGCAGCTTTACTAGCTCCTGGGTAATTCGCGATTCATCCTGTGTTTGTTCAATTAAGAAACGCTGTGTTTGAACATCCCCTGATGCATATAGTAAAATGCAGGCACTTGGTAAACCATCGCGTCCTGCTCGCCCTGCTTCCTGATAATAGCTCTCCATATTGCGGGGCATTTGATAGTGAATAACGAAACGTACATTGCTCTTATCTATACCCATGCCAAATGCATTGGTCGCCACCATAATACGCGCCTCATCTTTTAAAAAGCGCTCTTGCTCTGACATACGTAGCTCTTCTGCCAGCCCTGCATGGTACTTGGCGACAGATTCGCCAGAACGACTTAAGACGTCATATATTGCATCCACAGCCTTTCTGGTTGCCGCATAAATAATGCCCGCTTCCTGCTTGTTCTTAGTGAGGTAATTTTTAATATAACGTTCTTTATTTTCACCAATTAATACTGAAAAAGCTAGGTTATCACGCGCAAAGCCTGTAATGACTGCTGATTGCTCGTCAATCTCTAATAACTGTCTTATATCCTCACATACCGCTGGCGTTGCTGTTGCTGTAAGTGCTAAGACTGTTGGCTTTTGTGGCCACAATGTAAATAATTTTTGAATAGCTCGATAGCTTGGTCTAAAATCATGCCCCCATTGAGAAATACAATGGGCCTCATCTACAGCTAAAAGCGGTACTGACAAATAGGATAGTGCCTGTAAAAACGCAGCACTTTCCAATCTCTCTGGTGCTATATAAAGCAGCTTTAAATAACCCGCACTTGCAAGCTGCATTGTTTCATCCACTTCCTGTACGGATAAGGTACTGTTAATATAAGCCGCTGGGATATTTGCCGCACGTAATGCCTCTACCTGATCTTGCATAAGAGAAATAAGAGGGGATATCACAACAGTTAAGCCTTCTAGCATAAGAGCCGGAATTTGATAGCAAATTGATTTCCCGCCACCAGTTGGCATGACACAAAGACTTGATTGTCCCTGTAATGTCTGCTGAATAATTTGTGCCTGTCCATTACGGAATGAATCATAGCCAAAATGATGTTGTAACATTTGTCTTGCCTGCTCCATCCAACTTTTCACTCCTCAGTAGTTAGACGAATAAGCTTATACTCGCCCTGTTCATTTTTTTTAATTTCATAAAGCATCTTTGAGTTAGCAAGTGCCTCCTGCCCTGCAGAATTCGTCAGTAAATATTCTGTTATTGCACGCACCACCATATGCTGCTCTACCACTTCAATGTTTTTTATAGTAGTCTTGGAAAAATTAATTTTTGCCTGTTTAGAGGCATAGTAAGAGACCATATTTTTCAAAGTTTCCTGTAAATTATCTGCTCCAACTATAGATTCCATCACACTAGCGTCCTGTATATCGACAGCAGCTTTTAAATGCTTATGGAATACATCTAAAAATTGCTTAATTTCATCTTCATTATATGCAAAAATATTTTTCCCGTACTTTTCTATAGCCTGCTTTACAGCTACTTGATTCCCTTGCTCTATATAGGGGTACAAATTTTTTGATTGAGAAAGTCGATCACTAACTCTCATTCCCTCTTCAATCCATTCATCAACTAGCTGAGCTATGTCTTTAAATGGCAATATGTATGGCTGTGAAACATCGTTTTGCTGACGATTAAAGTAGATACCTACAAACTCACCATTCTCTGCCTCCAGTACAGGGCTTCCTAAAGGTAATGGTTGTTCTACATCTATATAATAAGCAGCAACTTTATCACTGTATTTATGAATGATGTGTGGCAAACCATCGACATAAACCGAAAGCTGATTTAAATCTCCATTATATACTGTCGGTACCTTTACTGAGCTTTTATAGGATACTTGTAAGATGGCGATATTATGTGCTGTAGACATATAATGCACAGTCGCTTCCATAAGTTTATTATTCGCAAATTCAATGAATGCAACTGGCTTAGAGGCTACGAGCGCACCATTTGTGACTATGTAAAGCTTATCCTTATCCTGACTGACAATAAGCCCTGCACCAATACCGTTTTCACCAACAACTTTTACCTCTGGCACAATTTTCTCTTCCTGTTTTGTTACCGCTTTTTCTGATTTTGTCTCTGATTTTTTTGTCTGAAACAGTTCTGCCACTGTTTGATTACCACAGCCTGCTAATAGAATAGCTGTCGCTCCCAAAATGAGCATCTTCTTCCGCATAGCTTCACCAATACTTTCTTTCAGCTTCTTTCTTTTCTATCATAAACAAGGTTTATATACGTTTCAAGTTTACATAATAATATTATTAGTGGAGCTATACTATAAAAATATTACCTGCATCTTTTAATCAATTCATTTTACCTATAAAAAGTGTTTCTTTTATATCTTTGTTATGAAATTTGACTTATAATTTGTGGCGAAAATAATTTTTAAAAAAGACATGCTTTTGCATGCCTTAGAGAGAATTTTTCTTTAAACTAAAAGTTGTTGCCATAATACCAAGCATTATGGTCATGAAAATAGCAAAAGTCACTGTATGATTTCCAGTAATATCATAGCAATAGCCTATCACAATTGGAATGATGGCGCTTATTATAAATCCGCCAGACAACACCATAGACGACCAACTATTCGTCTCCTCATTCGTTCTTGCCTCATCCAATGGCAATAATAACCCTATTGGAAATAAACCACTTAAGACGATTCCAATGATAAGCACCGCAAATAATAGCCACATACCTGAGCCCACCCATAATAATGCAAATCCTAAGATGCCTAAAACCCCTAAAGCAAAAAGCCATGCTAACCGGCTCGTCCATTTTTCCATCAGTATTGGAACTACAATATTACCAATCATTTGTATGAAAGACATACATGTTAAAATCGTGCTTGCTGCACCAAGTGAATAGCCCTTATCCTGCAAAATTGGTACTAACCAGGACATTATTGAAAAAAATAGTGATGTTTGTAAGCCAAAATAAATTAACATTGTCCAAGCCTGGATACTTTTCCAAGGATTTCGGGTTGAATGTTCAGACTTTTCATCGTTCCTTGATAGCTCCTGCTCCTCTTTTTGTATCAACAGATACCACATCAGTAAGGCGAAAAGCGCTAGGATTGACCAGCTACCTAGAGCTATTGTCCAGCTACCATAAAAATGACTATAAAACATTACGGTTAGTGCTGCGCTCAATGTTGCACCTGTTCCTATTCCAAATGAATAAATTCCGACAACTGTAGTGAAACGATTAGGAAATTTCTTCTTGATGTAGGCATTTAGCATTGGACCAATAAGTGCAATCGCAAATCCTGCAAGAAAGCTTGTGATCACAAGTAACCCATAACTTTCTTTTAGAAAACGCAATCCATTTGCTAAAGCAAGAATTAGAATTAAGAACGTAATAGATGTTTTTGTGCCGAATTTTTTTTGTAATGGTACAGCAATGGGTGCAAAGAGTCCCATACAAAATACTGGTATGGATGTTAAAAAGCTCATTTTTGTATTAGATATATGTAACGACTCCAATAAAACATTATAGAGTGGTCCAATTGCGGTTACGGCTGGACGCATATTGAGGGCAATGAAAAAAATACATACAACCATAAGCACCGAGGAAACCGTCCATTGCTTTTTCATCATATTCTGTTAAACCTTCTCTCTAATCTGTAAAATCTACTATTATTGTCAGACCTCTGATTTCTTTCTATTCCCTTTTATCATTTTTTCCAGTACTGGTCAATTTAAATACACATCTACCACAGTATAGTAGATGTGTTTCATTTACATATTCTTTGGTGCTGCAATACCTAATAATGCTAATGATTCTTTTAAAATGATAGCGACACATTGACAGAAAGCTAAGCGTGATGCTCTAATATGATCTTCAGCTAATATTTTATTTTGAGCATAGTATTTATTAAATAAACGAGCTAAGTTTAAGGCATATCTAGCAATTTGTGACGGATCTGCCTGCTCAAAAGCATTAGAAATTACTTTTGGAAACTGTTCTAGTAGTAAAATAACTGGCCATGCTTGCTCACCTAATTTTTCAATAGATAATTCCTTGCCAGGTTCATTTACTTTTTCCAAGAGGGATGATATACGTGCATAAGTGTATTGAATATATGGACCTGTTTCCCCTTCGAAATTCATCATTTGCTCAAGAGAAAACTCTATATCATGTAGACGATCATTTTTTAAATCATTAAATATAACCGCTCCAACACCAACTTGATGGGCTACAATATCTTTCTGCTTTAGCTTTGGATTTTTTTCCTCAATATTGCGTTTTGCGGTAGTAATCGCTTCTTTCAGCACCTCACCTAATAGAACTATTTTACCTTTACGAGTTGACATTTTTTTACCGTCTTTTAGAATCATCCCAAAAGGCACATGCTGTAAATCCTTTGCCCATCCATACCCCATTTTCTCTATAACCCAAAATAGCTGATTAAAATGTAGGGACTGTTCATTGCCAACCACATAAAATATTTTTTTAGGGTCATAGTGCTGTTTACGATAGAATGCAGCTGCCAAATCACGAGTTGCGTAAAGTGTCGCACCGTCTGTTTTTGTAATTAAACAAGGTGGCATCTGTTCAACTTCCACAACAAATGCCCCATCAGATTTTATAAGTAGCTCTTTTTCTTCTAGCTCCTTGACAATCGTTGCCATTTTGTCGTTGTAGAAGGCTTCCCCATTGTATGAATCAAAGTGAATTCCAAGAAGTTGATAGATAGTATTAAATTCGTCTAATGATGCATCTCTAAACCATTGCCACAGCGCTAATGCCTCTCCATCCCCATCCTCCAATGCTTTAAATGTAGCACGTGCCTCTTCATTAAGGGTTTCATCCTGTTCTGCTTTTTCATGAAATTTCACATAAATTCTTAATAATTCTTCAATCGGCGCATTAGCAATCGCCTGTTGATTGCCCCATCGTCTATAGGCAACAATTAACTTACCAAACTGTGTTCCCCAGTCTCCTAAATGATTGATGCGAATTGCTTGGTAGCCATTTTTTTCGGCAATATTAGCTAAAGCATTGCCAATTACAGTAGAACGTAAATGTCCCATAGAAAATGGCTTCGCGATGTTAGGAGAAGAAAAATCAATGACAACATTCCCTTTCGATTCCTGTTGGCTTCCATATAAATGTTGTTCTATTAAAATTTTAGTAAGCACCTGTTTTGTAACGATTGACTGATTAAAAAATATATTTACGTATCCTCCTATTGCTTGAACATCCTTTATGATTTCACATGTCAAATTGTTTTTTATCTCTTCGGCGATATTGTGAGGTGATTTTCTACATTTTTTAGCAAGAGTAAAGCACGGAAAAGCTACATCCCCTAGCTCTAATTTTTTTGGTTTTTCTAATAAATGTTGAATTTCTTTAACTGTGAGCTGATCCTTTAATGCAACAGCAATGCTTTTGGCTATTTGTTCCTTCATGTTCATTTTTCATCTTCCTCCTCTAATAAAAATAAAAAAGCTCCCGTCTCTAATAGATAGAGACGAGAGCATAGTTATCCCGTGGTACCACTCTAGTTGCCATTCCAAATGACCACTTTCCATTGTTAACGAGGTGACTCCCCGATATTCTCTACTTCTTTTTCGAGAATCTTCTCCAAAGTGCGTTTCATTTATGGCTCCTGCATTAGGCTTACACTACCCCCAATTCGCTTTCCAGTTATCCATAAACTACTCTCTTTTTCATTGAATTTAACTGTAATTTCAAAATATTTTACAGTAGCTTAAAATGAAAGTCAACTTTTGATTTAAGAACTTACGATAGAATACTTGGCAGGATTACATTAGTATAGAAAAAATAAAACCGGTATTATGTGGTACTCGTCTAATATATGAACAGGAAGGAGGTATGGAGATGGAGGAAGTGATATCTATCAGTGGATTATCGCGAAATCAGTTGATTGAGGAGCTTATGACTGATTATGGTCAGGAAGTTCTACAGCTTGTTTATACATATGTACATGATGTCGCACTTGCAGAGGATTTAACACAAGAAATTTTTATCAAATGCTATAAGGCATTGTCCACTTACCAGGGAAATGCTAGTTTGAAGACATGGTTGTGGCGTATTGCTATCAATCATACAAAAGACTATCTAAAGAGCTGGTACAAAAAAAATGTTTATGTCACTGAAACGAATGTCTTAGCTCAAACATTAGAAACGGGTGATTTGCTTGAGCAAGTTGTAAAAAATAGTGAGGAGGAGGCATTATTTGACTTAGTGATGGCACTTCCTGTCAAATATCGTGAACTTATTTACTTTTATTATTTTGAGGAATACTCGGTACAGGAGATTGCCTGCCTTCTAGCGTTAAATAAAAATACAGTCAAAACGAGACTTCGTAAGGCACGTTCTTTGTTATAAAAAACATTAGGAGGGAATCCATTTGACGGAATCACGTTTTAAACAAGTTATGAAAAGTCAGTTTCAAAAAGTGCAGTTTACAGAGAAGCATCGAGAAGTTGTACGTAAAGGTATTCAAGAGGAATTTTCGGATCAAGTGCTATTACCGATGCTGCAAACGATGCGTTCAGGATATGAGCTTACACAACTTCTTTATACAAAAAACAAAGCAGTAGTTCATTTTAACGAGGGAATGATTTATGCTATGCTACATCGCCTTGAACAGCAACAACTCATTGTTAGTGAATGGTACGAAAATGAAAAGCGATATGTTCTTTCACATAAAGGAATTAAGCTACTGACAAAGCTCAACAAAGAAATGCATGAACGCCCTTCCATTCAGCAATTATTGAAGGAGGCACGTTATGCAAACGATTAAGCAATATATTCAACATACAAAGAGACATATTCATAACAAGGAGGCACATGATGTAGTTGAAAAGGAGCTGACCTATCATTTAGAGAAGTCGAAGCATGCTTGGCTGGAAAAGGGATATAGCGATATCGATGCAGAACAACAGGCTGTGCGTGAAATGGGTAATGCTACAAAGCTTGGTATATCGCTTAATCAGATTCATCAGCCAAAAATCGATTGGATGCTCATTATTTCATTTCTGCTAGCGTCACTTTGTAGCTTCTTACCACTTTTTCCAGCTGAGTTCTTGTTAAGAGATTTTATTGTCCGCAATATCGTGATTGTTGTTGGTGGCATTGTTGCGACGATTGTCTTAATGCGACTCGATTTTCGAAAGCTAGAGGGCTATTCTATGCATTTGTATGTACTGGCAAGTGTGTTATTTCTCATTATCTTAAATGGTAATCAAGTGATGAATGGTGTTATCTTTTTTAAAGCTGGTCCACTTGAGCTTAAAGGTTGGATGACATTGCCTCTCTTTTTAATTGCGTTTGCAGGGCTTTTTGCTAAACAAAAAAAATCATTTTGGTGGCTGCTTATTCTTTATTCTATCGGTGTGTACTTTTACATCCTTTTGCCAGACATTTCACTATTCTTTACATACACAGCGATTGTTGCCTCATTATTTTATGCAAGCAACTTTTCTCGCAGGCTAAAGCTAGCATGTACTGCTGCTTTTAGTTTCCTGTTAATATGCGTAATCGGATACTTGTTGATTGTACCATTAAAGCCATACCAACTTACACGAATGCAGACAATCTATACACCAGGTTTAGAGGATACTTCTACTGTCATTTATATTTCAAATATGATGAAACAGCTCACATGGTTTGGCACTAGCAGTCAACCGTTTGCTGGTGGAGCCCATACTGATTTTGTATTACTGACAATCTTACAAACGTACGGGATTGTTGCAGGGGTAGTTATTTTAAGTCTTCTCGCCTTCATTATTTACCGTATAGCCTGTACACTTTCCTTCATTCAAAATGAATACGGGCGATTATTAATCGTAGGTGGGCTTGCCTATATAACAACGCAAATTGTTTATCACATACTTATGTTATTTGGACTTGTGCCACTTATGTCAATGCCAATCCCATTCATTAGCCATGGTGTTTTCCCGATGCTGCTTGGAAGCGTTGCGATTGGCTTTGCACTAAGTATTTATCGAAGAAAATCATTTATTTGATAATAGACTCTTTGGAAGCTGGGGTATTTATTGTGGCTAATATGCCTTTTATAATGATGCTAAACCTTGATTTAATAATGTTTATAGACTATGGAACATATTTCATGCTATACTAGAGCCATTGTGAAAAAAGGAGGAACTTGCATGATTCAAGTAAGTAATGTAGGTCTTCGCTATGGCGATCGTAAACTATTTGAAGACGTAAATATAAAATTCACACCGGGGAATTGCTACGGTTTAATCGGGGCAAATGGTGCCGGTAAATCAACATTTTTAAAAATTCTTTCTGGTGAAATTGAAGCACAGGAAGGTCATGTATCAATGGGTAAGGACGAACGTTTATCTGTCCTTAAACAAAACCACTTTGAATATGATGAATTCAATGTATTAGATACAGTTGTTATGGGGAACAAACGTCTTTGGGAAGTAAAAGCTGAAAAAGACGCTATCTACGCAAAAGAAGACTTTTCTGATGAGGATGGCATGCGTGCTGCTGAATTAGAGGGTGAATTCGCTGACCTAAATGGTTGGGAAGCTGACTCAGAAGCAGCAACATTATTAAACGGATTAGGGATTGGCGACGAGCTTCACTATATGCTAATGGCTGACCTTGAAGGTTCTGACAAAGTCAAAGTATTATTAGCACAAGCTCTATTTGGTAAACCAGACGTTCTATTACTAGATGAGCCTACCAACCACCTTGACTTAAAAGCAATCCAATGGTTAGAAGAATTCTTAATTAATTTTGAAAATACGGTTATTGTCGTATCCCATGACCGTCACTTCTTAAATAAAGTGTGTACGCATATCGCGGATTTAGACTTCTCTAAAATCCAATTATATGTTGGGAACTATGACTTCTGGTATGAGTCTAGCCAATTAGCACAAAAAATGATGGCAGACCAAAATAAGAAGAAAGAAGAAAAGATTAAAGAGCTACAAGCATTCGTTGCTCGTTTCTCTGCGAACGCTTCGAAATCAAGCCAAGCGACTTCTCGTAAGAAAATGTTGGATAAAATCGAGCTTGACGACATTAAACCTTCTAGCCGAAAATATCCATTCATCAACTTCCAAACTGGACGTGAGATCGGTAATGATGTGTTGACAGTGGAAGGTCTTACAGCAAGCAATGAAGGTGAAACTTTATTTAAAGACATTCGCTTCTCTATGAATAAAGACGATAAAATTGTTTTACTTGGTAGCCCGATGGCAAAAACAGCTCTTCTTGACATCTTAACGGAAGAAAAAGAAGCGGATGCAGGATCATTCAAATGGGGCGTGACAACTTCTCAAAGCTACTTTGAAAATGATCACGATAAATATTTTGAAGGCTCAGAAAAAACATTAGTTGAATGGCTTCGTCAATATTCTCCAGACGACGAAACAGAAAGCTTCCTACGTGGCTTCCTAGGTCGTATGCTATTCTCTGGTGAGGAAGTAAAGAAATCCCCTTCTGTTCTATCAGGGGGAGAAAAAGTACGTTGTATGCTATCGAAAATGATGCTTGCTACAGCAAACGTTATTTTATTAGATGAACCAACAAACCACCTTGACCTTGAATCTATTCAGGCACTAAATGAAGGACTTATGCGCTTCAAAGGTGCGATGCTCTTCACATCTCATGACCATCAATTTATCCAAACAATTGCGAATCGTGTCATCGAAATCCGTGAAGACGGCTCAATTTTAGATAAGCAATTAACATATGATGAATTCTTAGAGTGGAAAGATAGCCAAGGTTTAAGCTAATTCCAAATAAAATCCTCTACCGAAAGCTTTGGTAGAGGATTTTATTGTTTATTTAAAATACCATTGAATCGCATTCTTATAGAGGATCTTATCAGCAGCCTGTTCATCAAAAAGCTGTTGAATCAATTCAATATCTGCATGTTCAAAAGGTCGCTTTGCTCTGGTAGACGGTAAATCTGTTCCAAACATAAGTGCATCTGGATTTACTTCATAAATCGATTTTAAGGCATTCTTAACATCCAGTTCCACACGACCAAAGCCAGTCGCTTTTACATGTATCCCTTTTTCAACTAATCTTAATAAATGTGGTAGCCCTTCTTCAGATAAACCTAAATGATCAATGGAAATAGCCGGTAACTTTTCAATAGTCGATGCAATCTCTGGTAACTCTTTTGCATCCATATAAAGTTCACTATGCCAGCCAACTAAATCATAAACTCTTCTTGCAAAGGTATTTAGCTTTGATAGATCTTCTGAACCTCCCCGTTTAATATTAAACCGTAATGCTCGTACCCCATTGTTATGTAAATAAATAATTTCATCATCAGTCACAGTAAAAGGCAATTGAGTAACACCACAAAAAGCTGGTCCCATTTGTTTCAATGCTTTCAATAAGTATTCCTGGTCAAATCCTTGAAACGATCCTGATACAATCGCCCCACCCAAGACGTTGAAATCGGCAGTTTCATTTTGGTAATCTTCAACAATATAGCTTGGTGGTGTGTATCCTTGGTTTTCGATTATCGGAAAATCAAAATCAATAATATGAAAATGCGCATCAAAAATTCTCATCATCCATCTCTCCTTCTACACCTAAATTTAACACACAATGAACATAAGCATAAATATGAATTTTCACTATAGATTCATAAGAAAAACTTATTGATAAATTACACATAAAAAGATGATATGAAAATCCCATTTCATACCATCTTTATAATATACAAGCATTCCGAAAAATTTACTAAACTATTCCTCAAACTTTTTAAAAGCCAATACGGCATTATGGCCGCCAAAGCCGAAGCCATTGGACAAGGCAATATTGACTGGTTGATGTATCGCCTTGTTTGGCACATAATTTAAATCACATTCTGAATCAGGTGATTCAGAATTGATTGTTGGCGGTACAATACTATCCATTATACTTTTTAACGTAATGATGGCTTCTAAACCACCAGCTGCTCCAAAGAGATGTCCTGTCATTGATTTTGTAGAGCTCACCTTTAAATGATAGGCATGTTCACCAAAAACGCTTTTTATTGCCCTTGTTTCCGATTTATCTCCCTCTGGTGTACTAGTACCATGCGCATTAATATAATCCACAGCTGACAAATCAATATTAGCCATTTTTAAGGCTAGATTCATCGCATTTGCTGCCCCTGTAAAATCAGGAGACGTTATATGATATGCATCTGTTGTTACGCCATAGCCTACAATTTCACCGAGAATTGTTGCGCCTCTTTTTTTCGCATGTTCATACTCTTCAAGAAATACTACACCTGCTCCTTCTGACATCACAAAGCCATCACGTTGGCTGTCAAATGGACGACTTGCCTTTGCTGGCTCATCATTCCTTGTTGACATTGCTTTCATACGAGAGAACCCAGCAAAACTAAGTGGATTAATTGGCGCCTCTGCTCCTCCTGCCAGAATCCCGTCTGCATAACCATGTCTAATATTTAAGAATGCCTCTCCAATTGCTTGATTCCCTGTTGCACAGGCTGAAACCGGTGAAAAGCTTGGACCTTTAAAGCCTGTTTTAATTGCTACAATACCTGCAGCCATATTGCTAATCATCATTGGTACCATAAAGGGGGAAACCTTACGTGGACCATTATCCAACATGTTTTGATGATTTGCTAAAATGGTATCAATACCACCAATACCTGAGCCTATATAAACGCCTAAACGAGTTTTATCAATATTATCCATATCTAAGTTTGCTTGCTCCAAAGCTTGCTGGGTAGCAGCTAGTGCATATTGAACAAAGACATCATATTTACTAATTTCTTTTTTATCCATATACTTAGCCGCATCAAAATTAGTGATATACCCTGCAATTTGGGTAGAAATAGTAGAGAATGCCTCTGATTGTATCTTTTTTATTCCTGATTTTCCTTCCGTAATATTTGTCCATAAATCTAACACTGAATTACCTAATGGTGATATAACACCATATCCCGTTATCACTACTCTTCGTACCATGAATGAATCTCCTTCAACTGTTTTCATGAATTATTGTAAAAGTCCCTTTAATTGGTCAAGCATTTTAGTAAAGAAGCCTTCCCCTAATACGCGCTTATATTGTAGTGCTCCCTTCGTACTTGCAATAAGCAGAATTGCCAGCGCCTCTAAATCCTCAGTTGTTTGCAAGGAGCCCTCTTGCTTTGCATCTTTCAGTAAATCCACAAAGCAATCGATTTCCATTTGACTGAGCTGTTGAATTTTTTCCTGCATTTGCAGTGGTAAATCATTATAGTCAGCCTGTAATGCAGAAATTGGGCAAACACCGTCCTGTTCTAGAAATTTGACGCGTTGTAAAATAAATGCGAAAGGCTTTTCGTCAGCCTCTATAGTGGCTTCTTTAATATTTGTGTACGCCCCCTCAAGTCCATTTTGTATCCTTTCGCAAACAGCAATACCTAAGTCTCCTTTCTTTTCAAAATGGTAATGAATACTTGCTTTTGTGACACCTAATTCTTTGGCTAGATCATCATAACTAAAAGCTGAAAATCCTTTTTCTTGAATTTTTTTCAAGGCTAATTCGATAATTTGTAATTTACGATTTGTCATGGCTATATACTAACTTACTAGTAGGTAAGTGTCAAATAAAAAAGCAGCAATCAGAATATGTCTGATTGTTGCCTTATAATTTATTGCATTTCCTTTGTTGGTCCCATCACACCTGGCACTGGTAAACCTGCTTGACGTAGCAGCACAGTCATCTGTCCACGGTGATGTGTTTGATGATCGATTAATACACGTAATAATGCACCTCTAGGCATAGGTTTAGTAAAGCCATTCACTTCTTCTAGCAAATCTTCATTCGATAGCTTCGCGACTTCCTCTTGTACACTACTAGCAATTTTCTCATAAGTTGCGGCAATCTCAGCAGCTGAAGACGGAATCGGGTCTTCTTGTCGAATCATCGGCACCTTTAAACCTGCTAAATAACTAAAATAACCTGCTGCACCAACTAAATGCCAGCCTATCCAGCCTAATGTACTATGACCTTCTACGATGCTTTGTCCTAGCTTCTCATCTGATACAGACTTTAACACTTGAATCGTACCTTGTGATGCTGCTACCCACTCTTGTAAAAAATCATCTACTTGTCGATACATTTAAGCGCCCCCTTTTTGATCATTTCAATTCTATCATATTAAATTCTGCCCACTTGTACAAGTTTCTAAATTAGTTTACATAATAATATTATATGAAAAAATTCTATGATGTAAAAGTAGTTGCACATCAAATTGTAAAATCATGTATAATAACATTTGACTTACAACAAAAAGAAAGAGGTATTTTATGTTTTCCCCTTTAAAAAAAGGCGATATGATTGGCATATACTCGCCTTCAAAACCAGCTACTGTAACTGCAAAAGCTCGCTATGAACGTGGAAAGAAGCGTCTGGAATCACTTGGCTTAATTATTCGTGAGGGTGCTTTAACAGATAAAGATGATTTTTATCGCTCTGGTACACCCAAAGAACGAGCTCAAGAATTTAATGCCCTTCTACATGATCCTCAAATCAAAATGATTTTACCGACAATGGGCGGTACAAATGCTAATAGCATGTTGCCTTATTTAGATTATCAGGCATTCCAGCAAAACCCAAAAATACTTGTTGGTTTATCTGATGTGACCGCTATATTACTTGGCATGTATGCAAAGACGGAAATCCCCGTTTTTTATGGTCCCTCTGTTGCTTCAACTTTTGGTGAGTTCCCACCATTTGTGCAATATACGGAACAATATTTTAAAGATATATTTATGCACTCCCTATCCATTCCCTACATTATGCCAATGCCACCCATTTGGACAGATGACCGATTAAATTGGTTAGAAAAAACATCTGAAAAAACACAGCATCACAATTCATGGATTACAGTCCAGTCTGGTGTTGCTGAAGGACGTCTAATAGGTGGAAATATCAATACGATGTACGGTTTTATTGGAACCCCCTTTTTTCCACAAGTAAAAAAAGGAGATATTTTATTACTTGAAGATACATCCAAAACCATTGCAGTTGTCGAGAAAAACTTTACCATGCTTAAATTACATGGCATTTTTGACAAAGCGGCTGCAATTATTTTAGGCAAACATGAACAATTTGATGATTTAGGTACTGGGAGAAAGCCTTATGATATCTTGCTAGAGGTACTGGATGGCAACGATATTCCTATTATTGCGGAGGTTGATTGCTGCCATACGCACCCCCTTCATGCCATGCCTCTTGGTTTACGTATACGTGTTGATACATCAAAAAAACAAATTAGTTTTTTAGAAAGCTGGTACTCATAACATTCGTATGCCTGCTAAACTTCACGTATAATAAAAGTAAATAGCTGAAGGAGTTTTGCCTATGAGACAACAGGTACTTATACTTTCTCTTGCACTATTACTAGTTGGCTGTAGTGACATAAGCAATACTGAGTCGGTTAACAAAACACCTATAGTTGAACAACAAACTACTGAAGGAGTCATGCTTGCATCCTATTTCCCACCAGATGGTTCGATGGCTTACTTTCAGGGAGAAGGTAATGAATTTGCCAGTTTCACACTCCAAACAACCTACATCGATACCCAGCATATTGCTCAGGTAGAAGATAACGGTGGTGTCTCATTATTAAAGATTTATCGAATTACAGATATGGCCATTGAGCTTGTCTATAAGGAAGTGGTAGTTGGTAATCCCAAACAACTCACCTCACAAGAAGTAGCTTCTTTACCAGTGATAGAAACTATCTTACAGAAGCCCTTAACAGTCGGTCATCACTTCAATGGCTGGGCAGTCCAATCAACGACCGCTTCAATCAAGATTGGCACTACTGACTATCGTGATGTTATTCAGCTAACACGTACTGTAGATACGCTAACGACTACGAAATATTTTGCCAAAAGCATTGGACTAATCCGTATAGAGGATACGATGGTGACGAATAACGAGGAATCGTTTAATATTACATCGACCTTACAGAAAATCGAATAAGATCCACTTCAAAGGCGTCCTGCTGCGGCGCCTTTTAATTTGGGTAAGGAGGTAGTATGAATGCATGATATACATAGGTCAACTGAGGAAGAACTAACGGAAGAAGAATTGATTGAGCTAGTCCTTGCTGAACAGCAAAAGGCGTTAACACAAGAACAAGAGGAACGCCAGCAAGGTAAAAGGCCTAAAAAACAAAAACCGATTATCAAATGGGTTGTCTGGAGTATGGCACTTGTGTTATTTATTAATACATTTGCTGTGATCTTTCAAATTTACTCCATCCCAGCTATTGAATTTTTGAAGGTATCTACTAGGCTATCCGCGCAAGAGGATATAAAAACCTATAAAAAATCGGTGGTGGAGGTATCTACTGGTTCTAGTAAAGGTACTGGTTTCTCCATTTCACCAGATGGTCTTATAATCACCAATGCACACGTTGTAGAAGACGCCCTTACTCTTTCGGTTATTTTTCCTGAGGAGGGCATCATGCAAGCAAAATTAGTGCAAAGTTACCCTGATGTTGATTTAGCAATATTGAAAGTAACTGGTGATAAACTGCCATCCCTTCCCCTTGCTAGAGATCCAACCTATAGTCGAAATGAGCATGTCTATTTTATTGGCAATCCATTAGCCTTTACGGGCATTGCTAATGAAGGTACTTTACTTGAATCAATACAATTAGAGGATTGGAAGGAGCCTGTTATGATGATGAAGGCACCTGTATATCGAGGAAACAGTGGAAGTCCTGTGTTAAATAGTGATGGTGAGGTGATCGGAATTGTCTTTGCTACGATGAAAAAAGAGCCATATGGTCGTGTGGGTTTATTTGTACCTGTTCAAGAATTACATCGTATTATCAATAATTAAGCACTTTGCTCCTGCTTATACTCTATTTTTTGAGATAAGTAGGTTTTTTAGTTTACATAATAAACATATTGTCAAACAAATAAACCTTTAATCTTTGAAATATGCAAAAAAAAGCACCCTATTGAAATAGGATGCTTTAAGTTTAACGAAAGTAATTTTAATTACTGAGAATTAAAGTTTAGTTACGTTAGCAGCTTGTGGTCCGCGGTTGCCATCTACAACTTCGAACTCTACTTTTTGACCTTCGTCAAGAGTTTTGAAACCTTCGCCTTGGATAGCTGAGAAGTGTACGAATACGTCGTTTTCACCTTCAACTTCGATGAATCCAAAACCTTTTTCTGAGTTAAACCATTTTACTGTACCTTGTTTCATTTAAGAAAACCTCCAAAAAAATAAAAGTGAACAATATGTAATTTCTTCAGCGAATGAAAAAAATTCACATATTACAAAGAGTACCGAACTAACGCGATCACTTTTTGTAATATGTGAATTCATGTTTCCGGTGAAGCAATTAAATTGTTAACCTAAGTATAACCATCATTCATAATTTTGTCAAATAAAGAAAATTGTTTTTTTATTTAATTTCTAAATTTTATTTCAATTCTTCTGATTTTAAAGCTATAATACCATGATAGACTTGTGCATCATCATCACATGCTTCACAATAAAAGCTCTCATCCTCTGACCAAAAAGCCCAATATCGCTCTTCTTTTGTCGCCTCATTGTCGTATGTTAATCGAAAGTGCTCTAATTTTTGCGCCAATGCCAATTTAAATTGCTCTTCTGTTGCAAATGTTTCATTCGTTTGAATAAAAGCTTCCCAGCCTTCAAATTTCCACCAAGGCTCATAATCAGCTTTCATGTAAAGTATTGTATACATATTTGCCCATTCCCTGCTGTCATAAGATATTCTCATTTTAGCAAACACACCTGAAATGTCTATTAAAACACCCTGAAATATGCTATTATTACCTTATTATTCATACTTTTTGGGAGGTATTTTTTTTATGTTTTCAAGTATTCGACCGAAGGCAGAACTCGAAGAATTATTAAAGCGTGGCACCAATTTAAATGCAACTGGCCGTTTCCATCAAACACTAGCATTTAACCACTTCAATTCTCACGATGAGGAAAATTTAAAGGCTCTTTACAATAAATTAAAAGATATCACTCCATCTATGAATGCAATTTTTAACAATTATTTAAGTGAAATCTCCCCTTCCTCTCAGCAAACAATCAGTGAAGGAAATATTAATCGATATTTGACACAATTTTTCTTAGCTACACGTGATGATGAGTATGTAGATGAAACAGTTAAGTTTTTCAATTTATTTCGAAAAAATCAGTACGAGCCTGGTAAATTAATTGTTGTTTTCAATCAGTTTGCCTTTTATATTACTACATATATTTTGCATAATTTTGGTATGAAACCGAATAAGGCTTTTGAATACATGAAATCCTTCCAATCTGCTGTCAATGTTGATCAAGAGCTACTCGTTGAAGTCCTAACAGAACGAATTATTGAAAATGTAGTCGCAGAAGTATCTTCTTTAATGGATGTTAACGCTAAAATTATGTACATGAAAGATTTAGTATTCAGTTTAGATAAACAAAATGAAGAAATCCAATCCTCTACCGCTGCAACAGAAGAAATTGCCGCTTCTATCAATGAGGTTGCCCGTATGTCTTCCCATATTTCTGAAAAAACAACAGAATCTGTAGACCATGCTGTAAAAGGGAAAAATGCTATTGAGCATGCATTATCTGAAATCTTCAAAACTGAAGAAACATTTACTACAATCGTTGAGTCTTTTTCAGAATTACAAAAGCGAGTAAATGATATTGAGCATGTAGTAACTTTGATTAACCAAATTGCTGATCAAACAAATTTACTTGCTCTAAATGCTTCTATTGAGGCAGCGCGCGCAGGTGAACATGGTAAAGGCTTTGCTGTAGTCGCACAGGAAGTTCGAAAGCTTGCTGAGGGCACTGTCTCAGCACTAAGTGAGGTTTCCACGAACGTTCATCATTTAAAAAGCTATTCGAATGATGTATCAAACTCCATTACAGAAACAACAGAAATTATTAAAGATGCAACCGTTGAGGCGAAAGAATCGTTGCCATTATTGAACGCTATTGTAAGCGCCATTGAAGGTATTAATCTGGATGTCACAAATACGGCTGCTATCTCACAGGAACAGGCAGCTGCAATTGACGAAGTATCTGCAAGAATGATTGAAATATCTAATTTACAGGATGATATTCGAGACTATAGTCATAATACATCTAGTGATATACACTTATTAGGAAAAGAAATTAACCGCTTCCGTAATGATATCGTTGCCAATAATAATGTTCAGCTATCATCTATAGCATTATTACAATTATCAAAGGCAGATCATATTTTATGGAAATGGCGAATTTATAATATGTTCCTCGGACTTGAAAATGTACAACCGAGTGATGTATCTTCTCATAAAGATTGTCGACTTGGTAAGTGGTATACGTCTCCACGCTCTGTGGAACGTTTTGGACACTTACAAGATTATCGTGATCTAGACGCCTATCATATACGTGTCCATGAGTCAGCAAAATTAGCAGCAGAGGCTCATAAGGCTGGTCATATACAACAAGCCGAAGTTCATTTAAAAGAAGTTGATCAGGCATCTGAGAAGGTACTCTACTTTATTAATAACTTAATTGCTCATTTAGAAAAAGAACGTGTAATGCACTAACTAGAGGGGACCCTTCCCCTCCTTAACTAGTAGGAGGTTTTAGCGTGAACAAGCGAGCGCTGATTAAATTTTTTGGTGATGTATATGGTACAGGCTACCGTTTTTTCATTAAACAAAAAGCGATTGAACTAGGATTAAAAGGATATTGTAAGCTTAATGACCAAGAACAGATTGAAGTTGAAGTAGAAGGAACTAAAAAAGCAATAGAGGAATTCCTTGTATTTGTTCAAAAAGGCGTAAGCCCGCAAGCAGATTCTAATTCATTTACTTTAGAGCTTTATGATGATTTGAAAGGATATGTGCGAATGGAGTCAGATATTGTTTAATTAGGTCAAAAGCTAGTTAATAATAAGTTTGATGATACTCTCAAAATGAAATGCTACTTAAGGCAAATTTTTCTTAAGATTGAGGTTTAATTCTTCAATCTTTTTTTAGCTTCCAATTTAATGCAGCTCCCTAGTACATTTTTTTGCTATGCTAGACATGACACTATCTCATGTTTTATTATAAATCAATTAATGAAATTGATTTGGTCCTTCTTGACTTTAGATTAAAATAATTGATTAGAGGTGTTCCTTGAGTGAATAGCATGAATCCTAAGGTTGATGAATTTTTAAATAAGGCAAAAAAATGGCAAGAAGAATATAGAACGTTAAGAAAAATTGTTCTTGACTGTGAGCTGACTGAAGAATTTAAGTGGATGCATCCTTGTTACACGCTTGCTAATAAAAACATAGTGTTAATTCATGGATTTAAAGAATATTGTGCGCTTCTATTTCACAAGGGTGCACTGTTACAGGATACACACGGAATACTCATTCAGCAAACTGAAAATGTTCAGGCAGCACGCCAAATTCGCTTTACGAATGTTCAAGAAATAGTTGAAAAGGAAGCAATCATAAAAGCCTATATCTCCGATGCAATTGCAGTTGAAAAAGCAGGCTTAGAAGTAGCGTTAAAAAAGGATACGGAGAGTATTCCTGATGAACTTCAACAAAAATTCGAAGAAAAGCCCGCCTTGAAAACTGCCTTTGAGGCATTAACGCCTGGACGGCAAAGAGCATACATTCTATATTTTTCTCAACCCAAACAATCTAAAACCAGAGTATCAAGGATTGAAAAATATACACAGCAGATTCTTAATGGTAAGGGATTAAATGATTAAATTTATTAAGCTTTAGCATTAACAAGTATCATTAATAACAGTGACATCAGTACTTATTTCAAATTGGGGGCATTTTTTGTCATCTTCAGGAGGTTTCATTAAAAACGGAGCCTCCTCCCTTCCTATAACGATCAAAACGGATGTTATAGGAACATAGAAAAAGGCTTACCTAAATTAAATACATATTAAAATAAACATAAGCACAATCCGATTGGAAAACGTTAATCTATGATAGTTATTAATATGGCTCCAAAGATTGCCAGTATTTAATGTATTATCATTGAGAAACTTAACAATTAGCAGTAAAATTTATGTAAGGTTTAATTTTTCAATGAAACTTTATGTCGATTATTTCGTATAAGAAGATAGACATATTGAAAAGCAAGGAGGAAGAAACAATGCTTAGTGTCAAACAGTTTTTCACTAGACATACCGCTAGCTTCTTTATTTCTCTAACAACTGTTTCTATCTCAGCAATTGTGGCAAATCCAGGATACTTCCTTGGTGGTTTATTTTTTGCTGGAACCTACGCGACGAGTACAGCGTTGCTGAAACATAGACAGAAGAAGAAAGTTATGCAATTAACTGGTATAACAAAAGAAGAGTATAAACATATTGAAACCCAAATTATAACAGCAAATAAGCAGATTCAAACATTGAGCCAAAACTACTTACGTGTACGCTCTGTCGCAGCATTTAAGCAATTACTTGAAATGACGCGTATTTCAAAAAATATTGTAAAAATTGTCAAGACAGATCCCCGAAAATTTTATAATGTAGAGCAATTTTTTTATGCACATCTGCCTTCTGCTGTAGAATTGACAGAAAAATACACAATGCTATCGAAGCAGCCTGTAAAGGATTCAGAAATTCAAATTACTTTATCTAAAACAAGGGAAACATTGACAGATTTAAATGATACGATTCAGATTGATTTAAAGGATGCGCTTTCCAATGATATCGATCACCTTCAAATGGAAATCGAATTCGCGAATCGTTCCAATAATAGAAGAAGAGAACAATTGGAGTGGCGAGGCGATGATAAGTGACAGCAAATGATCATGCATTTCAACTTAATACGATACAAGGGCTTTCCCCCCTTGTACATACTTATTTAGAAACATCAAATAACGAGGCGATGGCGACGTATGAAACGCTATCGCCTCTTGCACAAAGTCGTGCACTTCTTTATGCTAGTCAAATCGATTTGGCAAAATTTGAATCTGTACTATCTTTAGGGCAAGATTCACAACGATCACTTTCTCACTTCGCTGATCGCATGCTTGCACAGGTGAAACAGAAGGATGTTACCAAAATTGGACAAATGCTAGATTCGTTAATGCAAACATTAGATCGTGTAGATCCTAACGCATTAGAGCCAAAAAAGCAGTCTTTCTTAAAAAAAATGTTTAGTAAAACGGAGCGTCCAATTAAGCAAACATTAACGGAGTTTGAACGAATCAGTATCCAAGTTGAACGTATTGGTGTGCAACTAGAACGTGCACAGATTCAGCTGATAAAGGATGTAGAGATGCTTGATGATCTTTACTCACATAATAGAGGATTTTTTGAGGAGCTTGCCACTGCCATTGCAGCAGGGCAAATGAAAAAGCAGCAAGCCATTGAGACAGAACTGCCAACAAAGGTGCAAAATGTACAGGCAGCGAAGCAACCTCTTGCAGTCCAACAACTTAATGATTTAGCCGCTCAAATTGAACGTCTAGATCAACGCATTTATGACTTACAAGTTTCACAGCAAGTTGCTCTGCAAACTGCACCCCAAATACGCATGATTCAGCAAGCTAACCAAACACTTGCAGAAAAAATAGAATTTTCAATTGTTACCCTAATACCGCTTTGGAAAAATCAGCTAGCCATGATGTTATCCATGAATATGGATCAACACTATGCACAGCTAGAGGAACGTTTGTCTCGCACTCACGATCGCTTTGCGAGCCCCTCTTTCGAACAGCAAGTATCAAAATTCAGAGAAACCCAGCAAGAGCTCAAGACGGCTATTCAGGATGTCTTTGCCCTTCATACAGCTACGGAGCAAGAAAAACAGCATCTACAGGATGTTGCTGAATTAAAGGGCTTTAAGAAGGACTAACGCTATTTTTCTCATGAACAAAGGGTGGCTCAGAAATCCCCTGAACCACCCTACTTTTGTGAAGCTTATTCAAAATAGTCTTTATAGAAGCCGCCAATATTACCTGTATTATCGATAATAAAGATGAACTCTTCCGTTTCATTTTTAACTTCGTAATCTTTTCCAACTGTCAATACATTGGACACTAAGTATTTAGATGCATTTGTATGCTTGCACGTGACTGTGCGAAGTGTTGGCGCATCTGTCCATTTTAAATGTAACATAATATCTCTACCTCTCTTTACTAGCATGAAGCTAATGTCTACTGCTTATTTTATATTATTTTAGATCTTTTGTGGAGAAAAAAACCATAGAAGACCATATTTTCTTGATAAACATCCGTTATTATTATAAATTTTTACTTTGAGGTGTTCATATGAGCTTTGGTGGTGTACCGCAATGGTTTTTTATCATTGCCGTAGCATTTGCAATTTGCTTTATTTTATATGCAGAATGGAATTCTAGAAAATAAGTGAGCCCAATTATATTGGACTCACTTCATGTTGTTGAAATACTATTATGTCAATGACATCAAGGTGACAAATTAAAAAGTATAGCCCTTTTTCAGAACGAGGGGTTGATCTCCGTTCCGACTGAGTGCTTTCCTGGGGGCGTCCGATGAGCCGCTTCACTCGCGTAGCTCGCTCCAGGGTCTCATCTGTG
>NZ_JBNNMG010000056.1:0-36139 GCF_050272555.1 Lysinibacillus sp. NPDC047702
TTGGTGGCTTTCCACGTATTCCTGCATTTTTTCTGTTGAAATCGGTGAAAACCATTGTTCAAATGATGTTTTTCGTGTAATCTTATCCATGAGATTGGTCCTTTTTATTGGATTTGGATAGGTTACTACCACCAAACCATTATAAAGGACTTTTTTGTGCTTACATGTAATTACAGAAAATTATGATTAATTTGAATGAGGCATTATTTTAATGCGATGCTAGTGAATTTAAGTAAATAATATATTTAAGATATATATTTACTTTTTCGTTATAATTAACTAGTTAGTTAATATTTCTCAAAAAATACTTCACAACATCAGAATACTTCTTATTATCTTCTTACAATATTATGATATAACTATTCAAAATAAAAGCATACAAATTAGTTTATTTTATATTTACTATTTTATATACCGTAGCCCTACCAATGCCATATTCTTTTGCAATATCAGTCGCACTTTCTCCTGATTCAAATAAAGCTTTTACACGATTCTTAGTCTTCTCATCTATTGGTGGTCTCCCTCCTACTCTTCCACGTTTTCTTGCACTCTCTAATCCTGCTTTTGTTCGCTGCTGAATAATATCACGTTCAAACTCAGCAAATACAGCTAACATACCGAACATTGCTTTACCTGTAGGAGTGGTTGTATCAAATGCATCGTGAATTGAAGCAAATTCAACTCCCTTTTCTTTCAATCGATCTGTTAGCGTATAAAGTTCTTTTGTACTTCGAGCTAATCGATCTAGTTTATATACAACAAACAAATCGCCATTTGTTGCTGCTTTTATCGCATGTTCAAGCTCAATACGCTTTTCTTTACGACTTGAAATTTTCTCCACATACAAAATAAGTTCTAATCCTTTTTCTTTAGCATAGCGTTCAATAGCTTGCTCTTGCATATCTAAATTTTGCTCTTCTGTACTTACACGACAATAACCAATAATTCTCCCCATAATTCCCCTCTATTCTATTTACTTATACGTTTTATACACCTTAAATAATAGACGAGTTTATAGACAATGACAACAAAAAAATGAAGCATAAACGTTAATTTATGCTCCGTCTTCAAAACGTCTATTAAACGATGATTAAATAGAACTCACACCATTAAATATTTTCTATATATGGTATAATTTAATAATACAATGAATAGGAGTGGAAATAATGAGTACATTAGTAGCAAATACCATTACTTTAAAAAACTATCTATATCTTTCAAATGGAATTTTAAAAATACCTTATAGTCAACGACCTTATGAATGGAGTAAAGCACAGGCAGAAAGATTATTTAATGATTTTTATTCAGTTTATGAAATCCCTAGTTCTTCTCATGTTCTAAATTTTATTACTGTATATAAGGAGAACGATGACAGTAAATATATCTATGATGGACAACAAAGAACAGTTAGTTCGTTATTGATAGTTGCCTCACTAATTAAATTATTAAAAGATATTGGGGAAGGAGATTCAGCAAGTAAATTTGTTGAAAAATATTTAGCTAGCCCTGATGAATTTGATGATAGAACTTTTACATATAAACTAGTATTTGAAAAAAACAGCTCTCAGAATGTATTTAATAATTATATTGTATATGGTAAAAACATTCCCGATACTGTTGAGCTAACAGATTATGAGAAAGCTTTAAAAACTAATTACGAATTATTTTACAACCTATTTAAAGAAAAATTGGGAACTTCCCCTTCTGCAAGTAATATTAAATTAGTCTTAAAAAACATTTTAGAAAATATAATTTTAATTCTTATAGAAACTTCTAGTGAAGATGTTGCAATCAAGATGTTCGATAGTTTAAATAGTACCGGAAAACAATTAGCTGACTTTTATATTTTAAAAAATTATTTAGTACAAATCTTAGGAGAAGAAGCAGTTAAAGAGAAGTGGGAAAATATAGAATCTAATACTGACGGAAAGCCAAAAAACAAGTTTTTAGTTACATATGCTAATGCTATTAATGGCAAAACATCTGAAAAAAATATTTTTAATAATCTTAAGGAATTAAAAATTTTAGAGGATAGAGGTAACTCTAGCGACTTTTTAGAAGAATTGGAAAAAGCCTCCGTCTCTTATTTATCACTTATCACTCCTTCGCTAAGAAGTACTACAGATACGAATCAAAAAACAATCTTTATGGATCAAATTAACACTTTAAACACTACTTTAAAGGCTGGTCAATATAGAAGTGTTATTTTAGCAATGGATCTTAAAGAATTCCCTCTAACTGATATCAATAGAGTCTTAAAAGAAATTATTTCATTACAATTAAGAAATATATTTATCGGGCAAGAACCAGGAAATACATTAGAACAATTCTACCCCGATTTAGCTAAGTCTATTTATACGAATGTAATTCGAGATGCTGCAACAATTATACAAAAATTAAACGCACAAATGCTTTCAGATACTCTTCTTATTGACAAGTTTAAATCGAAGCTTATAAAAACCAATAACGATAAAACAACTATTAAGTATGTTTTACGTAGTATTTACAATTTTGAACATCAAAATAGAAATCAAAATGAAATTTTAATAAATCCTGATACTTACCAAATAACTTTAGAACATATTCTTCCTGAACGTCCTGATCAAAGTAGTAATTGGGTTACACTTTTTGATGATTCAGATCGAGAAAAGTACACATTTATCATTGGTAATTTAACTTTATTACTCAGAAGCCCCAATGCAAGTGCTAGCAATAACGAATTTAGTGTAAAAGTAAATGAATACTCTCAAAGTGCTATTAGCCATAATAAAATTTTATCTCTTAAAACTTCATGGACTAAAGATACAATAGATCAGCGTACAGTAGAGTTATTCAACACATTTATAAAATTGTGGAAAAAGCAATAATGTATTTAAATTATATCTAGCAAGTAAGATATGAAATATTTTTTCTAAATAGTAACTTTTTTGTCCATATGTAGGTACTTCATGTGGACATTTTTTTGTTCCTATTTTAATAGTCAACACATTTTCTGATAAGGACTATCGTTTCTTTTGGAAATTAAGAATCTTCTCTAAGCTATAGATAGTCCGTTCCGTTATTGTTCTTCTCTATGATTTTATTCTACTTTTTATAAACTACAAACCTTATCGTCTCGTGAAAATATAACAAGACTACATGAAAGATGCTTATCTGTTATTAATACCAATAGAATATTAATAGAGTATTTCTTTGAAATCAGAACTAATATTCGTAATAATATATATATACAAATTATTTTTAGGGGGAAGTTATGGTAAAAGAAGCTTATAGTTTCCAAGTAAAAGGAAAAATTTCAGCGGAGGTAGCACACTCTAAATCACTTAAAGGTGAATTAACTGATCAGAGAGCATTTGAATGTATAGACAAACAGTGTAAAATTCAACTAACTTGTACAAAATGGGGGGAAAAAGATAAGAAACGAATATACTTCACACCTAGTTCAAGAGAAAACCTTCATATTGCTGGATGTAAAGCCTCTGGAGAAAAGGAAGAAGTTAACCTTTCTACTTTCGAAAAAAACGAAGCCAAAAAAACAGTTACTAAAAATGGCATTCTTTTATTAAAGAAAATCTTAGACCAAAATAATCAAAAGGATTCCTCTATTAAAATCGATGAAATTAATGATGTTCCAAATAATACTTCGAAAAGTACTCAATCTGCAAATAGTAAAGAAATTAGCACAGAGAGAAGTACTATTACATCCATTATGACTTTAATTAATTTACTAAATGACCCAACTTTTGATAAAAATAAGCCTTTTATGCAACTACCTGAAAAAGAAATGATTTCAATTAACGAACTGTTCGTAAATATTGATGAAATCTCTTTAATACCCCAAAATAGGCTAAGAATTTTCTATGGAAAAGTAAAAGTTTCAACATATAACACAACTGCTTTAAAAATAAACTTTATTTATTGTAATGCTGCTCCTCTTTTATTTACAAATAAAAAACTCATATTAAATAGACATTACGGAAAGCAAGCAAAAAAATGTGTAGACAAGAACGAAGAAATCTATGTTTTCTTTAGAGGATACCTGACTAACGAAAACAAGTGGAAAGCATATAACGATGAGTTTTACAAAGATCTTTATTTTTCTTTAGATAAAAATATTTAAACTATTCAATAGAGTATTTACATATCCATTGTTCTGGTTTTTTGAAGTATTTCTCTACATATCCAACTTGAATCAATACTATTTTTTCCAACATTATTAGTTCATATATTCTCATGTTTATTACGCCATTTCTATGTAATTTATGGATGGGCGATTTTGATGTCTACCTATTATTAATATCCGCACCAAATTCATCCCACCTTGAAAATTTTATTTATTTGGGGACTGAAGAAATATTCTTCGGAATTGTGTAACTTCGCTGCGCTTATTTAAACAATTTCTCGAACTATTCCTTTTGCGCTCGTCCCCAAACCACCTGTCGATTTTTATGTTTAGTCAATTTTAGTGTCCGTATATCATTTAGCTCACAACATTTTTATCCTACATTAGAAAATCACATATTGGGGACGCTGCGGTTTGCATTGTTGTATCTTCCGCTTTGCTCCAGATAAAACAATACGAAACACGCTTTTCGTCCGTCCCCAAACCCCTCGACGAGTTTTATGCTTGGTCAATTTTGGTGTCTCTATATAATAATACTCACAACATTTTTAACCACTCACTTTGGCATTTGAATAATTCTCCATGCTGTTTTATATCGTTTTCCATCCTGTTTAGCTTCATGTTGATAAACACGATAAGATGCTTCTTTAGTAGTTAACAACTCATTAATTTTCCGAAAGCTCGTTATTAGCCTACCATTGGATTTCAAATTTAATTGCTCTGCAAATACCCGTTTCTCCTTTTGGCTATAAAATATAAGCTCCTTAGAATAAGCATCTTCTAATGCCGAACGTGTTTGTGGCTCTAAATAAGCATCCATTGATACGCTTCCTTGTTTTCCAAAAAGCTCAACAATAAATTGACGATACCCGCCAGCCATTTCTTGAATTTCTTTAAGACGCTTATATTTATACTTAAAGCTATCAAAGAGAAGTTGGTTTACACCAATTTTATAAAGTCCTTTAGCGAGTGGCTCGTAGTAAACTAGCTGATAAGGATCGGGTTCACGATAAAACTCTCGATTATATTCTTCTTGGGAATGTTCTTCAAGAAACTTAGCGTGTTTCATACGAGTCGTTAAATTACTTTTGTCATAGCCTAATCGACCATTTGAACGATTCTTCACTACAAGATGCACATAATCAGCTTCTGAATCTCTTATTCGCTTTCGTCCAACACATTGAACCATCACATCAGGATCAGCTATATCTACTATAATAAAGTGCAAGTCATCATCAATAATATTTATTCCTGCATCAAGTGTTTGTGTAGTAAACAAAAATAGGTCATCAAACTTCTGATTGTTTAGTAGGTTCTCACGTTTTTCTTCATCTACATACTTATATTTACTATGACTTTTTCCACAGATGAACATACTATGCTCTTCAAACTGCTTATACAGCTCATAGCAATCATTAGCAGATTCAATAAAGATTAGAGCCTTTTCTCCATTCTCTACTCGTTTATTCAATCCATCAATTATGAGTTGATCATCTTCATAAAACTCTAAGGATTTAACATAATCATAATTAGCTGGCAGAACATATTCTTTTGGAGTAATTGATTTTCTATTATGCAAATAATCTCTAATGAACTCATTTGTAGCACTCATAAGCACTACAATTCTTTCATCTGTTCCTTCAATAATTTCATTAAGTGATAGGTCAGTGAATTTATTAAAAGAGGAATCATTTCCAAAATAATGATATTCATCACAGATGATATATTCGTACATCCATAGATCAAGCTGATTTTGACGGATAATAGCCTTCTCAAAACCTTGATATGTAATTAATTCAATCACATCATCTTTTCCTTCTGCAGCGATTTCAGCTTCAAATTGTTCTAGCGTATTGGTTCGATGAAGAAAGAACAAAATTCGCTTTCCTTTGCTTTTGGCATGATTGTAAAGCTTATTTTTTATAAAATGACTTTTACCTTTTCCTGTGCCTGCAGAAATGGTGATAATGTCTCCTCGTTGCCATTCTAAGTAGTCTTGTTGAATACATTCTGTTACATTCATCTTACTTTCCTCCAAAATAAAGAAGAGCTATTTCTAGCTCCCCTAATTAGTAGTAGCTTAATTAAACATGCTAGACAATCTACTGCACTAATTACAGCACACACCTCTTAATGCAGAAAATTCAATCTTCTTACACTACATTTGTGCTTTTAGTTTTCACTAAGATACAGTATTCTTCAAATTTATAATCATACCGATTCAAATCTTTAAGGATATTTTCAATGCGAATTATATCGGTAGTTATTTTAAAGAAAAGCTCATAATCAATTCTGCTTCCTTCTGTGAACAAATCAACTAGTTCATCTTTGATTAGCTTCAAAACAGCTTTCTTTTGGTTTTGATACTGCTCTTTTAGGCTTATTGCAATATTCTTCCAAGCTTCATCAGGATTGACACCCTTTAACTTAGCCACATTTTGATTGTGATGCTCATCTTGTGTAATGAGTCTGTCATACTCTCTTAATTCTTTTTGTTCAAGCTTTATTAGTTGCTTAAGAGCTGTTTTCTCAGTTATATCGCAAGCTTTTTCTAATGATCTCGTTAGATCTCTAATAAAGTCTTGTGTACTTTCTTTATATTTTTCAAAAGAAGTTTCAACACTTGATGGAATGATTTTGATTTGTATGCGTTTATCTTGGTGAATAAAATAACGCTCACTTAATCCAACTTCTAATTCCTCTTGGGAAAGTCTATAAGCTTTTCCTAAAGCACCTTTAGAATTAAACTCCTGAGGATAAATATTACTATTAATATATTCAAGTGTTACATACTTTACATTATGAACAGCAATATGATCCTTTTTTAAGATAGCTACTACGCTCTCAGCACTGTAATTCTCACCCATACGATGGATTTCTACATTTTCTTCACCATAAGTCTTAATTAGATACTTGAAGCTTGTAAAGAAATTATTGAAATTTTCTACTAGGTAAGCATATGCAGTTTTAAAAGGTGTGCCATATACATACATTTCTTCTGTGTACGTCTCATCTTTATTACCTTTCGTTCTGTTGTACTCACCGATTATTCGCTTTGCAAGAACTGTTGCGTATTTAAGCTCCGATTTTTGTATAACTCCCATTAAATTAAGCCTTACAGCAATGTGACGTGATCTACGATCAAATGGATCTTTACTTACATCTACAAATTTAAATAAGTCTTTATCCATGTATTCCAACTGAAATTTCATTTTCATTCTCCTCTAATTCTATAAGTTTATTTTGAAGTAAAATGGAGATTTTAATCTCTACTTCATATAAATTGAATTTGTAATAATCCCTATAAATTAAGGAAATTGTGTTGCGGCTTCAAATAACTGATTGAAATATTCTTCAACTTCCATATCAGCATATTTATTTTGAGCATCTTCAAAGAACATTTTCAAAATCTCTTCTTCGGATGCATCCATGATCATAACTGCTTCTCTCATTAGTTCATCAGTTAAATCAAGACTACGCTGCTCATCCCAATTATTAAAAATTGACTCTTTGTAACGTTCAACTAATTGAACACGATATTTTTCAACGATTTCCTGACACATTGGTGTATTTGGAATCATTAAAAACTCCTTTTGATTGCTTTCATTCACAACAACTAACTCTTTTACATTTACTTCATTAACATTTTTCATGTAATCCCTCATTTCTACCAACTTTACTTATAGGAAAAGTAGGTTTTATTATAATAAGACTCTAATTTTTTACACTACTATACTTAGTGATAAGAATTAAATTTACGTTTTGATAATACTAGATCAAATGCAGCTTTTGCATAGCTCATCTCTTCTTCATCTAAACGTTCTTTAGCAGATTCAATTAAATCTCCTAATAATTGAACTTTTGAAGCTCGTTCATAATAATTACGTTCATCCATTAACTTAGAGATTCTTTCATCAAAAAACTCATCTCTAGTTTCTGTCCGTAGCAACCTATTGATCTTATTTTCAATATCAACAATAGCATACGCCTGATATTTCCTAATAACTTCATCTAAAAACCATTCATCCTTAATAATAAACTGTGACATTTTTTCACCGCCTGCTTTAACTTGTAAGAATATCTTACCATAACAACAAAAATCCTCAATATCAAAAAAACACAAAAATAACTATATTATGCACATATATTCTCTTTTATTCAATTAGTATAGACAACACTTATGAAATAAGTATAGCCAACGCTTATTTTTAACATTAAAAAACACCACTTTTACACAAAGGTGGTGGGTGGTGTTAAAAATACACTTTATAAATATTCTCTTAAATCCTTTGCAACCTCTTCTACATCTAAATCCAGATATTGCGTGGTAACAGCTAAATCACTGTGCCCTAAAGCTTTACTAATAATAGCAATACTCGCCCCTTTATCATGTAATCGCTTTGCATACGCTCTCCTAATAGCATGAGCATTGATGTTCTCCAATCCAAACCGCTTCGCATACTTAGTAAGCTGTTTAGAAATAGCATTGTTGGTTGCCTTCGTGTTCAGTGATGTTGCCTTAGATGAAATAAACAAATTGGAATTACTTTCACCGTAATGTTCCCTCAACTTATCATTACATTTAATAAGTACTTGGTATAGATTCACAAGCTGGTCATCAATCGGTAGCTTTAATACTTGATGGTTTTTCAGTACTGCTCCATCTAGCACCAAGCATTTATTTTCCCAGTCAATATGTCGCTCATTTAATTGTCCTAGTGTGTTAATGCGAATCCCCGTCTTGTACATCGTTAAAATGGCAGTCACATCTCTTAGACCAATGAATGTACTTGTGTCAATTAACGAAACTAGAATTGCAACATCATTGGGCTTTGCTCCCTTTTTAACCTTCTTATCTACCTTCACGTTGATTGATTGCCAAAAGTTCAAGCTCAGCCAACCATTGGTGAAACACTTGCCTAAGAACGATTTCAGAACCTTTAGGCGTGTTAGCTTTGTTTGATTCACTACCTGCATACCATCAAGCCATGAGTAAATTGTGTCTACAGTGATTTCTTCCAAATAGGTAACACCTGTACTCTTTGAGAAATTCATCAAGACTGTATCATAATCCTTGATGGTACGTGGTCTATAGCCACTAACCTCCATTTGGCTTATAATAGTTCCCACCGCTTCTGAAAAGAGCTTGTAACGAGCAGCCGTTGCCTTCTTCCCTTTAATAGAAGCGGTTAACTCTCTAGTTGTCAGTGCGAAATCCACATCAAATAATCCCGTCTTTTTTGTCATAAAAAAATCCTCCATTCAATTGAATTGGAAGATAATTTCGGTACGCTCATCACGTAATTTCTTAGGGTAATAAAAAGGGATTCTACGTCAGTGACCGAAGCCCTGACCGAATCCCTAGTTTCTCACAAATCCAATTGTATCAATGGTTTGTGACTGATTTAATTACGTCCCAGGAGGGATTCGAACCCCCGACCGACGGCTTAGAAGGCCGTTGCTCTATCCAGCTGAGCTACTGAGACATGATGTCGTTCTATATATTTCATATGAAGGACAATATTTATTATATGTACTTTAGAGGGAAATGTCAACATTAATTTTACTTTGAAGGCAAGGTTTGCCTCATAAAGTTTATTATATGAATTCAATAGTGACATTATACTATCTTTGCCTACTCTTTTTTCTAGTTATGACCGATTTTTTGCTAAAATGATGAGTAGCAAAAACGGGAGGTATGATTATGTTTAAAGAATCAGTAGTTATTGTCACGGGTGGTGTACAAGGCATTGGTAAAGGCATTGTGCTTGCGTATGCGAGACAGGGTGCTCATGTTGTCATTGCTGATGTGAACAGAGAGTTAGGTCAGCAAGTAGAGAGCGATTTGCTAGAGCAAGGGTATTCTGCGCTTTTTATTCACACCGATGTAACAAAGGAACAAGATATTATTCAGTTAATGCAAAGAACCTCTGATTATTTTGGTACTATTCATATTTTAATAAATAATGCGGGTAAGTTTCAACATAAATCTCCATTTGACGTAACATTTAAGGAATGGAATGATATGATACAAACTAATTTAACGAGTGCCTTTTTCTGTGCAAGGGAGGCTGCGAAAGTGATGAGGTCTCATGAGCACGGTGGTGCGATTGTTTCTCTGGCCTCTACTCGTGCTGAAATGTCTGAGCCTGAAACAGAGGCTTATGCGGCAACAAAGGGTGGAATTGTCGCGTTAACGCATGCTTTAGCACGGTCATTAGGTCCAGATCATATTACCGTTAATTGTATTTCACCAGGATGGATTGAAACCGGTGATTATCAGCAGCTTCGTCATGTGGATCATGTGCAGCATTTATCTGGACGTGTAGGTGTTCCTGAAGATATTGCTCAAGCCTGTCTCTATTTAACAAACCCTGCAAATAATTTTGTAACAGGCATCAATCTTACTGTCGATGGGGGTATGACAAAGAAAATGATGTATGAAGAATAATCGAATTTGCCTTCTTTCATACTCAGAACTTTTAAAGAGTATTCTACAGTAGTAGAAAAAATAAAAAGGAGTGAATGATTGTATCCTTATTCACAAGGGTTTACTCTTAGTATGCTGTATCCCGCTCCATACACTCATTATACGGCACCCATTCGCCATTTTTTAAAACCGTCAAATGATTGTCGGCGCTGTATAAGTAAAACTGAATCTGATTTTATGGCAATGAATCGACTTCTCTGGATGGAGCACGTTAATTGGACGAGGATGACAATTATCAGCATTGTTTTTAATCTGCCTGACCTTCCCTTTGTGCAACAACGATTGTTACGTAATGCGACCGACTTAGGAAATTGTCTACGTCCATTCTATGGTGATACCATTGCCGATCGTTATGCTGCATTAATTAAAGAGCATCTTATTATAGCAGCAGAATTAGTAACTGCCGCTGCTAAGGGAGATGCTAAAACAGCAGACGCTAAAGAAAAAGAATGGTATCGGAATGCAGATGAAATTGCTATATTTTTACACAGCATTAATCCTTACCTAAGTATAGAAGGTGTGCAAAAAATGTTCTATACACATTTAGCGTTAACGAAAAATGAAGCCATAACCATGATACAAAAAGATTATCAAACAGATGTAAATATTTTTGATGAAATCGAGGCTGAAGCACTTGCTATGTCAGATATGATTGCCCAAGCAATTGTCCTACAGTTTTGTTATCTCTTTTAGGAATAAAAACCAGATCTATTGACAATGATTTTTGTTAATAAATCTGGTTTTTCTGCTCAATTACAGGAGGAAAAATTTTTGCCTTCTTGCACTTTGCATAATGGACTATTGGTTGAGTTCTTTGGAGCATTTCATTTATAAAAGGAGCTAGCGTATTGCGCTCAATATTGATCTGTGCTTTTTGCAGCTGCCAAGGCAGATGATGTATATCGATACGTAATAATAAATTATTCGATTTTGTCCATGAGCAATAGCGTTCTACTAACCATTTATCAAAATTGCTGCTAGTAATTTCACTAGGTAATGGTTTATAAGAAATTCTTGCTCTTTCCTTAAAAATGTTACTATGACCTGTAAAAGAATAGTTATTCCCCTTTTGCTGTAGTGCCATTTTTGCATAACGATATTTTAAACCGCCCATTGAAGCTAATTGTGCAACAAAGTGATTTGAAACATCTAAGGTAAAAAAATAAATTCCTTTCTTCTCCTTATACGTCACATAGGTACGTATATTAAGCTGTACATAGGAATCAGTTCCAGGAAATGGAGGTAGCAATCGTAGTCGCTGTCCATTTACTTTAAAAAGCACTATACTTAACCAAGCGTTCTGTTCAAAGAGATCTAATTTTAAATCTATAGGGATATGTTGCTCTAGTATATGAGGAGGGACAGGCCAATGCAAAAATAATACATCCTGCCATGTTTGCGTTAAAATCCATGGTTTGCTCAACATCAAATCACTCCCTTCTGTAGAATCAATTCTCTCCTACAAAAGGGTAGTTCAAACATTTTATTTTTGATCCGTTTCTAGCGTTTCATTTACAACAAAGCGATAATATAAATTGCGAAGCTCAGACTCCTTAAAAAGCCCTAGATGATTTTTTAATTGTGGATGTACTAGAATTCCATGTGTACGCAACTCTTTAACAAACCAACCCTTTGAATATTTATGCATCTAATATAGTCTCCTTTAGCATTTATTCATACATAGGGTATGCGCTTAGATTCTATGAAGTGACCTTTTGACAAAATAAAAAAACGAAGGGAGCTCCCCTCGCTTTCCTCTTATGTGCCACAAAAAGTACGATATGGCTGTGTAGATGGTGCTGGTAATGCTGCGTATTGTAATTGCTCATTAGAATGCTCAAACGGCTTCGCAAGAGCCTTTAATAATTTGTCCATGACAGTGTAGTCCCCATTCTCGACTGCAGCCTCTAATGCTTCTTCCACTCGATGATTTCGTGGAATGATCGCTGGATTATGATTACGCATTAATTGCTGAGACATTTCCTTTGTTTGCGATTGCCTAGTTAATCGCTCAAGCCATTTACAATGCCATTCTTTAAATGCCGATGAGCTAAATAGCTGGGATTCATCCCATCTTTCACAGGTTAATGCAATAAATGTATTTGTATAGTCTGCTTGATATTGCTGCATCAGCTTTAACAGTACTTCAATAAGAAGCACGTCCTGCTCTTCTTCATTAAAAATTCCAAGCTTTGCTCGCATACCTGCTAGCCAGTTATCATGATACAATTGCGGATATTTTTGCAATATTTCTTGAGCTAGGTTTATTGCCTCTTCTTGATTTTCATGAATTAATGGTAATAATGTTTCAGCCAAGCGAGTTAAATTCCAGCCACCTATATTGGGCTGGTTGCCATATGCGTAACGACCTTGTCGATCGATGGAGCTGAACACTGTCGCCGGGTCATAGATATCCATAAATGCACAGGGGCCATAATCAATCGTTTCACCACTAATCGTCATGTTATCCGTGTTCATAACACCATGAATAAAGCCCACTAACTGCCATTTTGCAATAAGGGAGGCCTGCTTCCTGATAACCTCCTGAAGTAGGTATAGGTAACGATTATTAGACTGATCAGCATTTGGAAAATGTCGCTCTAATGTATAATCTGCCAACATTTTAAGCTCCTCGTCTGTTCCCCACTGTGCTGCAAATTGGAAGGTACCTACACGCAAATGACTGCTTGCTATACGAGTTAGAACAGCACCTGGAAGCTCGGATTCACGGAGAATTGTTTCACCTGTCGTTACAACAGCCAAGCTTCGTGAAGTGGGAATACCGAGTGCAAACATGGCTTCGCTCATTATATATTCACGCAGCATTGGTCCAAGTGCTGCCCTACCATCCCCACCACGAGAAAATGGCGTTCTTCCTGAGCCTTTTAGCGCGACATCAAAACGTTCATTATTCGGGGTTATTTGCTCTCCAAGCAACAGTGTTCGACCATCCCCTAGCATATTGAAATGACCAAATTGATGACCAGCATAGGCTTGTGCAATGGGATTTCCTCCAGTCGGAACCTTGTTTCCAGCAAAAATCGCCACCGCTTCTTCATTGGATAAGGTTTCTATCGTTAAACCTAATGACGTAACAACCGCTTCATTTAATTTTACCAACTTAGGGGCACTTACAGGATTAAGTGCTAGTTCCGTATAATAAATGCTAGCAAGTTGGACATAACTATTTTCAAAATTCCATCCAAATATATTTTCCATGTTCTCTCCTTTGTTGTTTTTTATATTTATTTTTTCTTAATCATTAAAATTAATTCATAGTCAATTTTACCACTAAGAAAGCCCACAAAAAATAAAGCCGCTTGCAAATAAAAAATCCGCCTTTACCAATGTAAATAAAGCGGATTTCTACAACTGTTGTTATTCATTTCGCATAAATGTATAAGAGTCTAAAAGCTGGTGATCGTCCGTAAAGAAATCAACTTTAAAAGCTGTCTGATTAATCTCCACAACGGCAAAGCTCTTCTCTTGGCGTCCACGTGGCTTTAATAAGCTCCCTGGATTTAAAAATAAAATATCATCAATCATCTCGGCTCCTAGCATATGAGAATGACCGAAACAAACTATTCGTGCGTTCACTTCTTTCGCTCGGTAGGACAATGATAGAATGGAGCTTTTTACGTTAAATAAATGACCATGGGTAGCAAAGACTTTTATATCGCCAAAATCAATAACTATTTCATCTGGAAAGGCAGGATCTATATCACAATTACCCCGTACTTTTTTCATGCCATCTAATACCTGATGGGAGAAAGGAAGCTCACTATCTCCACAATGAATCAAGATGTCAATGTTCGGGTAAAAGCCTCGAACCTTTTCAATCACGCCGCTATCACCGTGAGTATCGCTCATCACTAGTATTTGCATGGATATCACCTCTTATTTTATAAGATTTGACAATTGTTCCTTCAACTGACGAATTGCATTTCCACGGTGAGAAATGGCAGCCTTTTCTTCTGGTGATAACTCAGCCATCATATGACCTAAGCTTGGTACGTAGAAGATTGGGTCATATCCAAAGCCATTTGTACCGCGTTTTTCATGGGCAATAACACCCTCACAAGTACCAAAAACTGTAGTTGTTTTAAAATCTGGACCTGCAATGGCAATACAGCAGCAGAAGCGTGCTGTACGATTTTCATCTTCAACATTCTTTAAGTTTTCTAGCAGTTTAACTATATTCGCTTCATCATCATGGTCACCGGCATACCTTGCAGAATAAACGCCTGGCTCTCCATTTAATGCATCGACAGCTAAGCCGCTATCATCTGCAATAACGATTGTATCAAGCTCTTTTGCTAATGCCTCTGCCTTTAAAACCGCATTTTGCTTAAATGTAGTGCCTGTTTCTTCTATCTCCATTTCAGGAGCGACATCAAACATGGTAACCACTTCATAGCCAAGTGGACCAAATAAAGCTTCGAAATCCTTTGCTTTTCCTTTATTTTTCGTTGCGATTACTACTTGCTTCATTACTTTTGTCCTCCTATTTGATCCGCTAGTTCACCAAGTGTCTCTTTTTGCAGTGCAATTAACTCTTGTATACCCTTTTCACCTAGTGCTAGTAGCTCATTTAGTTGCACACGAGAAAATGTTGATTCTTCTCCTGTTCCTTGAAGCTCAACAAATTGTCCTGCTCCTGTCATTACAATATTCATATCCACGGCAGCATCAACATCTTCTACATAGTTTAAGTCTAAAATTGCTCCCTGCTCTTCAACAATTCCAACACTAGTTGCTGCTAAATAGTCAGTAACGGGAAATTTTTCGAAAGGCTTTTCTGCACCAAATTTACCGATTGCCTGTGTCATTGCAACAAATGCACCTGTAATAGAGGCTGTACGTGTTCCTCCGTCTGCTTGAATAACATCACAATCAATCCACACTGTTCGCTCACCAAGTGCCTCTAAATCAACTATAGCACGCAATGCACGACCGATTAATCGTTGGATTTCCATGGTACGACCATTTACTTTACCTCGAGATGACTCACGTGGTGTACGCTGCGCTGTTGCACGAGGTAGCATCGAATATTCTGCCGTGATCCAGCCTTTGCCCTGACCACGTAAAAATCCTGGAACCTTATCCTCAATTGTTGCTGTGCAAATTACTTTCGTATTACCTACTTGAATTAAAACTGATCCTTCTGGGTGTAATAAATAATCACTATCTATTTTTACTGGTCGCAGTGCATCTGCATTTCTTCCATCAAATCTTGTCATCATTTTCGTTCCTCCTAAAAACTTTCGCACTCATCTTATCATACTTTAAACATTCAAAAAAGTGTACGGTTCCCTATGTACAATGCCAGAAACGGCAAAAATCAGCCTAGCCCATCGCTAAGCTGATTTTTATTTTAATGTAATACGTTTTATATCGAGAGTACCTTGTTCAAGCCAATTTTCTGCAATTGAACGGAAAATTGGTACAGATCCCGTGGCGTAAAATTTATGAGTAGGCACTATAGTTGAATCAGTCAACGTGCCGTTATACGCAAGCATTTCTTGAACATCCTTTGCGGTTTCCTCCGCAGAAGACAGCACAAAAACATCTTCTCCGACAACAGCTTCAATCTGTTTTTGCAATATTGGATAATGCGTACATCCTAAGATGACCGTGTCAAATTGTTCATTTTTCAACGGCTTTAAGCCTTCTGCAATTAACTTATTTGCAAATCCACCTTTATATTCTCCACTTTCAACAAGTGGTACAAATGTTGGACAAGCAAGTGGAATAATATGTGTTGACGTATTGAGTGACAGTAGGGCTTCTTCATACGCCCCGCTTTTAATGGTTCCTTCTGTTGCAAGCACAACGACTTCATGTCGCTTCGTTTTCTTTACAGCTGCACGTGCGCCAGCATTAATAACGCCTAGTACCGGAAAAGGCATATTTCTTTGTAAACTTTCGAGTGCTACTGCAGTCGCTGTATTACAAGCAATAACAAGCATCTTAATATTCATTTTCTCGAGTGCTTTTGCCATTTGCCAAGTGAAATTCCGTACTTCCTGTCGACTTCTCGGACCATATGGACATCTTGCTGTATCGCCAATATAGTAAATCGTTTCATTTGGCAAACGTTTCATAATTTCCTTTGCTACGGTTAAACCGCCAACTCCTGAATCAATAACGCCTATCGGGGCATTCATACTTTCCGCCTCAATCCTGTTTCATGTGTACATGTAGTCTCTGTAGATAGCCTGATAATTGTGCGACTTCTTGCTCATTAAAACCTACAAGTTTTTCCTGCAAATACTGTTGTCTTTTTTCAATAACCTCTTGAATAATCCGTTCGCCTTTCTCGAGAAGATGAACAACAACGACACGACGATCATTTTCGTCACGCACTCGTTTCACTAATTCATTTTTCTCCATTCGGTCCACTAAATCTGTTGTTGTACTAAAAGCTAAGTATAATCGATTTGACAAGTCGCCAATTGTCATATCACCAAGTTCTTCTAACCACTGTAATGCAACAAATTGTGGCGGCGTAATCGCATATTGCGAAACAATCTCTCTTCCCTTTTGTTTCACAATGGCCGCTATATAGCGTAATTCCTTTTCAACCGTTGCAACGGTTTCAGGTGAGTGTTTTGTTACTTCATCCGACATATAACTATTTCACTCCTAAAAATACGTTGAATAGTTCTATTTTGTCGTTTTTTTCATGAAATAGCAAGTGTCCATTAGTCTAATTTAAATTCTTCTAAGCGTAACAGCTCAATTAACGCCTGAGATCGATTCGTTACACCTAGCTTTTGAATTGTATTGGAAATGTGATTTCGCACTGTTTTTTCACTAATACCAAGTTGCTCTGCTATATCCCTCGTTGTTTTTTCAGCTAATAAAAGCGCAAATATTTCACGTTCTCGATTTGTTAATAAAGAACGATGATGAGAGCCATTCATTTTCAGTTACACCCTCCTCCCCCGCACGTATTGTAACTTATGTTAAGGAGTGAGGAGCGGTGACGGCTATTTTCATGAATATCACGTGTTTCCTTAAAAATTTGAAAATTACTGACATCAATATATGAAATGTATCGGAATCGACTCTTAATGAACAATAAAGATTGTTCACCGCAAAAAAATTGCTTATAAAACAACGATTTATATTAGAATATGGAGAGGCTTGCCAGATGATTCCTTGCTTCTTCAGACAAATGTACACTTTTCCCAGTGCGTGGGTCCATTTGCACAACTGTACCTCGACCCGTGAAACAAACCTCGCCTCTTTGATTTTTCCCTAAATAATGAATATCCAATGATGAATTTCCTACCTTCGCAACCTTTGTATAAATTTTTAATACATCATCAAAGAAAACCTGTCTTATATAGTCACATTGTAGATCCGCTACTATTGGAATTCCCTCAATATTCTCATCAATTGCAGCTGGCATTAGTACCCCTAAGTGACGGAAATAATCAATTCGTGCTTGTTCAAAATATGTAAAGCTGACTGTATTATTCATATGACCATACATATCTGTTTCAGAAAACCGTACACGTACCTCGATATAAAATGAAAAATCCTTTGCCCATTCCTGAAAATTTTCAATATAATTTGCTTTCATCATAGCCATCCTCCTAAAATTATTCGCCTCACCCCGTTAAAGAAGTTAGCGAATCAATAAATGAATATATATTCATTATAAAGGAGATTATTATATTATCATAGAAATTTCAGTTATTTGCTTGTTTTATTCACAAATTCCCTTAACTAACAAATTAAAATAAAAAAAGCCCCCTGCACGCAAAGTGTCAGGGGACTCGGGAGTAAAGCTTGTACAATTAGTCAACGAAGTGGTCAGAACCGAAGAAGTTACGGAACATTTGCACTGTAGTTGCACGGTTTAATGATGCAATAGATGTTGTTAAAGGAATACCTTTTGGACAAGCAGCAACACAGTTTTGAGAGTTACCACAGTTTGCAAGGCCACCATCACCCATAATTGCGTTTAAACGTTGGTCTTTAATCATTGCACCAGTTGGGTGAGTGTTGAATAAACGTACTTGTGATAATGGTGCTGGTCCGATGAATGAAGCTTTTTCAGACACGTTTGGACAAGCTTCCATACATACACCACAAGTCATACATTTAGATAATTCATAAGCCCATTGACGTTTACCTTCTGGCATACGCGGACCTTCGCCTAAATCATAAGTACCATCGATAGGCACCCATGCTTTAACTTTTTTCAGTGCGTTGAACATACGTTCACGGTCAACTTGTAAGTCACGAATAACAGGGAATGTTTTCATAGGCTCTAGTTTAATAGGCTCAGTCAATTGATCAACAAGTGTTGAACAAGATTGACGTGGGCGACCATTAATAACCATTGAACATGCACCACAAACTTCCTCTAAACAGTTCATATCCCATGCTACTGGTGAAGTATTTTCACCATTTTCAGTAACAGGATTTTTTTGAATTTCCATTAAAATTGAAATTACGTTCATACCATGACGGTAAGGTACTTGGAATTTTTGCCAGTAGCTATTGCCGCCTTTAGTATCTTGACGTAAAATTTCCACTTTGACCATTCTTCCAGTATTTGCTGCGATTTGCATAACTTTTAGTCTCCTTTCGCAGAGTAGTCGCGTTTACGTGGTGGAATTAAAGAAACGTCGACTTCTTGATACGTGATGATTGGATTACCAGTAGTTGAATCAAACTTCGCGATTGTTGTTTTTAAGAAGTTTTCATCATCACGGTTCGGGAAATCTGGTTTATAGTGAGCACCGCGAGATTCATTACGTAATAATGCACCTTGTGTCATTACTTTCGCAAGAATTAACATATTTTTAAGCTGACGTGTAAAGTGTCCACCTTGGTTGCTCCATTTTTGTGTATCATTGATGTTGATGTTATTCCAACGCTCAGTAAGCTCATCTAATTTTTTCAATGTCTCTTCAAGTTGGTCATTATAACGTACTACTGTCATCGTAGCAGTCATCATCTCACCAAGCTCTTTATGAAGCAAGTAAGCGTTTTCCGTGCCATCCAGTTTCATGATAGCATCCCACTTATCTTGTTCTTCTTTAACACGAGCATCGTAAATTTGTTGTGGTAAGTCTTCTGCGTGCTTTTTAAGATGTTTTACGTAGTCTACTGCGTTTGGTCCTGCAACCATACCGCCATAAATAGCAGATAATAATGAGTTCGCACCAAGACGGTTTGCACCATGTTGAGAATAATCACATTCACCTGCTGCAAATAGACCAGGTATTTCAGTCATTTGGTTGTAGTCAACCCATAATCCACCCATTGAGTAGTGAACTGCTGGGAAAATTTTCATAGGTAATTTACGTGGGTCATCACCTACGAATTTTTCGTAAATCTCGATGATACCACCAAGTTTAACGTCCAATTCATGTGGATCTTTATGAGAAAGATCTAGGTATACCATGTTTTCGCCATTGATACCAAGTTTTTGGTTTACACAAACGTCGAAAATTTCACGTGTTGCAATATCACGTGGTACTAAGTTACCATAAGCTGGGTATTTTTCTTCTAAGAAGTACCAAGGCTTACCGTCTTTATAAGTCCAAATACGTCCACCTTCACCACGAGCCGATTCTGACATTAAACGGTTTTTGTCATCTCCAGGAATCGCTGTAGGGTGAATTTGGATGAATTCACCATTCGCATAAGAAGCACCTTGCTGGTAAACGATAGAAGCAGCAGAACCTGTATTAATGACAGAGTTTGTTGTTTTACCGAAGATAATACCAGGACCACCAGTCGCCATTATAACAGCGTCTGCACGGAATGATTTAATTTCTTCAGTACGCATATCTTGTGCAACAATACCACGACAAACGCCATCTTCGTCAATAATTACACCAAGGAATTCCCAGTGCTCATACTTATTAACTAAACCAGCCACCTCGTGAGAACGAACTTGCTCATCTAGTGCATATAGTAATTGTTGACCAGTTGTCGCACCTGAGAATGCTGTACGGTGCATTAAAGTACCGCCAAAACGACGGAAATCAAGAAGCCCTTCAGGTGTACGGTTGAACATAACACCCATACGGTCCATTAAGTGAATAATTCCAGGAGCCGCATCACACATACCCTTAACTGGTGGTTGGTTTGCTAAGAAGTCCCCACCATATACTGTATCATCAAAGTGAATCCAAGGAGAATCCCCTTCACCTTTTGTGTTTACCGCACCATTAATTCCGCCTTGCGCACATACAGAGTGTGAGCGTTTTACAGGAACTAATGAGAATAAATCAACTTCAGTGCCAACTTCAGCTGCTTTAATCGTTGCCATCAGACCGGCAAGACCACCGCCGACAACAATTATTTTGCTTTTCGCCATGATTATTTCTCACTCCTCTTAAAAAATTGCAATGATTGCATGTGCTCTATAGTAGCTTCTATTAAATTAAACGAAAGCTAAAATAGCAGCCACACCAACTACACTTAGAATTACGAAAAGAATGTTTGTTACATAAGTAGCAATCTTTTGAGACTGAGGAGATTGTACAATACCCCAGCTTACTAGGAATGCCCATAGACCGTTTGATAAGTGGAAAGTTGCTGATAAAATACCAACGATGTAGAATCCAAGCATGATTGGATTAGCAACAATATTCGCCATCATGTCGTAATCAACGTGTGTACCAAGCGCTTTTTGAATACGAGTTTGGAAAATATGCCATGCAATAAAAATCACTAAGAATACACCTGTAAAACGTTGTAATGAGAACATCCAGTTACGGTATGTGCTGAAACGTCCTGTATTAGGTGAAGCAGTGAATGCGATGTAAACACCATAGAATGCGTGGAACATTAATGGAATATAGATGACAATCCATTCAACTAGGATAAGGAATGGAATCTTTTCCATTATTGCGGTAGCATCGTTGTAACTTTCTGCTCCGCCTGTTGCTGTAAAGTTAATGAACAGGTGCATCGTTAAGAACAGACCTACTGGAATGATCCCAAGTAGAGAATGTAAGCGACGCCATAAAAACTCTCGATCTTTCGACAAGACTGTTACCCCCCTTAGTACTTAAAATAGCACAACAAAAGAAGTCATCATTTTGTAAATGATACTTCATTGACTGTGTATTTCATCATGGTACAATATTATGACATGTTTATTGTACTCTCAAGAGCTACGAGCGTCAAGGTAACTTGGAGTTTTTCATAGTCCTCATTAAAGAACTAATCTAGTACATGATGCATCGTTTTTTCTCGAAAAAACTATTTTTACTTAATCAGCGTTAAATTATAAGAAAATTCTAAGAAAGAAGGATTTCAATGTTAAACCCTCCATATCCTACAATCTCATCATTTGGCTATGAGATTATCCGTGATCATATTTTGTCTTCTATTCTTGGTAAACATGAAGAAGATGTACTTTACTGGGCTGGTAAAGAGCTTGCTCGGAAGTTTCCTTGTAAAAGTCAAGAAGAACTTATCGCATTTTTCGCAGATGCCTGTTGGGGCACCCTTGAATTAATCAAGGAAACAAAAGATGGGCGTATATTCCAGTTGACAAATGACCCAGAGCTGCTATTAGTTGGACATCGTTGCTTTAGACTGGAAGCTGGGTTTATAGCTGAGCAAATTCAGCAAGCTAAAGGCTATTTAACAGAGTGCTACGACGAAAAACGAGTTAAACAGGAGCATGTTATGTTCACTGTGAAGTGGGATGTTAAAGAAAGAATTATGAACACTATACCTACAGAGTAAAAAAAGGATTGCATCCCTCTCTTTATTTATGGGATGACAATCCTTTTTATAGTTGCGCATGTCTTTCTTTTAACAGTATATCTATTAATGAAATAAAGGCTTCCAATATATTAAGTGAGTGTTGAATCATTTCCTCTAAATTACTAATTGACAGTTCATTGACTAATTTTTGGGCAGCAGTATGTACGAATTCATGCGGTTGCTCTATATGACGATACTCTGATAAATAATGATACTGCTCAAAATGTCCATAGTACCATTGTCCAAAGGCACATTGGTGATGTGTTTTTAAAATATCTTTTTGTCCTGCCTTTTGAATCGTATTTCGTAAAAAGCTTGCATGATCCATTAATCTTGCTGCTAACTGACTAATGATTGTTTGCTCTGAAGGTTTGCGAATGGTTGGTACAATAGCTTTTAGCATTTCAGTGACTTGATTTTGAATCGTCTCAGAGAAATCACTAGTATGTGATAATTCTGTTGTTGTGACGGCCAAACGATCAATCGCAACTACATTTTCCTCAGATGCAACTGTTATTTGGTGAACTCCATGCGCTACCTCTTCAATACTTTTACTTGTAATAGAAAGATTCGAAATATTGTCTTTCATATTGCTTAAGAAATCGGTGAAATAGTGTTCAACCTGTTCAATATTGGTTATTGTATAATGTAATTTCTCATCGATAACTGATCGGATTGTTGTCATTTCTTTTAAGGAACCTTTGGAGCTATTGGCTAACTTCCCTACCTCCATTGCTACAATATTAAAACCCTTTCCATGTTCACCAGCACGTGCAGCTTCAATCGAGGCATTTAACGCAAGCAGCTGTGTTTGATCAGCAATCGCTGTTACACTTTTACCTATGTTATTCATTTTATTCATTTCATCTTTCAGCTGCTCAGTTGAATGAGCTCCCTGGATTAATAACCCCTGAACGATTTCACCTTTTGTAATTGATGACTCCATCTCTTTCACTAATTGGATAGAATGCAGTTTGATTTCTTGAATGTTTGCATTGACATTTTGTTCTACCGCTAATATTTCTTCTGTGTTTGACGACATTTCTTCACTCATTGCTGAAATATCCCCTACACTTGTTGACACTCCCTGCACCTTTAAAGCCGTTTGAAAATTAATTAATTCCATATGTGCTAGTACAAAATCTAATATTGCATTTTTCACATCAATACTTTCCTGTGCAAGTTCCAATTCTAAAATTCGTTTTTTCAGTAATTGTATTTCAGAATCATTGCACTGTTTTACACCTTCATCAATTGGCTTTTGAAATAGCCCAAATAATGCCATTCAAATACTCACCTCTTCCTTGGTAAAACATGTAATCATTCTCTATTATATAACAATCAATTTCGATAAAACATTAAATTGATGTAAACGCCTTTAAAAAGGATGTGGCTATTGGCACATCCTTTCATGTTGTTGAAATACTATTATGTCAATGAAATCAAGGTGACAAATTAAAAAGTATAGCCCTTTTTCAAAACGAGGGGTTGATCTCCGTTCCGACTGAGTGCTTTCCTGGGGGCGTCCGATGAGCCGCTTCACTCGCGTAGCTCGCTCCAGGGTCTCATCTGTGACGCTGAATCCCCGAGGAGTCACTCAGTCTACACTCCAATCAACCTTTGCTCATAGTATTTTCTTCTGGCCATTCACACAAATATATAGTGATAAATTTGAAGTCTTAGCCATCATTATATAGTGCAAAAATGGAGCTTTGATAACAATTTTCTATGCGAAAACAGAGGAGTACTTTATGTAAAGTTACAAAGTAGTTTTTCGCATAATGTAGGTTAACAGCTGTAGAATTTGTACCAATATTCTATCCACTTAATAATGGTGAGTAACATGCTTTTACTTTACTTTTCTTTTGAGGGAAGAAAATATTTAAAGTTTTACACTATTGCAGATTGGAGTGCAAGGCTACTCGACTCCCGTGGGATAGCGAGACAGACGAGACCCTGCACGGAGCGTCAGCGCAGGAAGCGGCTCGTCGCTCGCCCACTGGAAAGCGAGTAGCCTGGAACGGAAATCACCTTCATTTGACTTAGTAGTGTTCACAAAGAGTCCCTTGACCATTTAGTTTTTCAACACTATGAAAGGATGTGGCTATTGGCACATCCTTTCATTCTTACATATAAAGTGCTTGCTCTAAATTAAATTCATCATGTAAAGCATTAGCTGCATGAATCATGTCGTCTTGAGGCACTACAACCGACACTTTAATTTCAGATGTACTGACCATCTTAACAGGGATGCCTTCATGTCGTAAACGATCAAACATTCTGGCAGCAACGCCTGGATTAGACGCCATTCCTGATCCAATAATAGATACCTTTGCCAAGCCAACTTCAAAATCAGCAAAGCTAAACCCGAGCGACAGTTTACTTTCTTCTAGAACATGCAAAGCTTCTGCAAACTCTTCTTTCAAAATCGTGAAAGATACAGTCGGTTTTAGACCGTCGATTATCGCTTGCACGATGATATCCACATTAATGCGATGATCTGCAAGTATCGTAAATATATCTGCCAACGAAGCATCCGAATAAGCATCATAGCCTACCGTTAAACGAATAACATCTGATTCATAGACAACACCTCGTACAATTAAATTTTTTTCCATTTCAACTTCCTCCTTCAATAAAGTACCTACTGTATCTATTTCATATGATCGAATAATAACTGGTATTTGAAACTTCTTTGCTAATTCTACAGCTCGTGGATGTAAGATATGTGCGCCTAAGTTTGATAACTCTAACATCTCATCATAGGAAATTTTCTTTAACTTTTGTGCACCGTTTACATAATTTGGATCAGCAGTATAAACACCATCCACGTTCGTGTAAATATCAACACGCTCCGCATCCAGTGTTGCCGCGATGGCCACAGCTGCCGTTTCTGCTCCACCTTTACCAAGAGTCGTAATATTTTGTAAATGATCAATCCCCTGCTCCCCAGCAACTACGACTATTTGCCTCTGTGCCAAATGCTCTTCTAATCGACTATCGTCTATATACTCAATGCGTGCATTAACATGCATTGCATCTGTCTGAACACCTGCCTGCCAGCCTGTTAATGACACTGCCTCATAGCCTTTTTCCTGTAAGGCTATGGCCACTAAGGCGCTGGCTAACTGTGAGCTCGTTGATCGCAGCACATCTAATTCATGCTTAGACGCATCATCGGATAAATCTCGTGCCATTTTCGTTAATTCTTTCGCTGAATTCCCCATTGCTGCAGTGACAATTACCACATCATGACCTTTTTCTTTTTCATTAATCGCCTTTTTCGCAACCTCATAAATATGTGCCGTTGAAGCTAATGCAGCACCGCCAAATTTCATTACAATTCTTGCCATCCTGATTCTTCTCCTTTTCATCTATCCCTAATTTAACGCCATTTCTAATCGGAGTATCTGCTAGAAAACCAAAAAAGCAGCTTTCACATAACGTGAAAGCTGCCTATACATGTACAATAAAAATAACTTGCGCATGTGTGATAGCTCTCCGAAACGTTTAGAATCGACAGTCTTACATTTCTTAAATGCAAAACCAGCACAGCATCGGAAACAACGATGCTCCACTTCGGCAAGCTCCCCTTTCATACATCTTCATAGGATTTGTTCATCCTCTAATGTACTACTTTTGAATCTTGCACCTCTATCATCACTTAAAATAGTGAATGTATTTTATTAAACATTAGCATATGTCTATTCCTTTAACAATGTCTGTTGCTGAAAATAGGTATATATATGATTAGCAAGGTTAGCAGGCATCCCAGCCTCTTGTAATGCTAGCTCACTTGCCTCTCGTATTTTTTTGACAGAACCAAAGTGCTTTAGTAATTGCTGTTTTCGCTTTGGACCGATGCCCTCAATTTGATCGAGAACAGATTGAATGGCATGCTTTTCATGCTGCTGACGTAGGAATGTAATGGCAAAGCGGTGTACTTCGTCCTGAATTCGTTGCAATAGATAGAATCCATCACTTGTGCGCTTTAACGCAATGACTTCAGGCGGATCTCCAAATAAAAGCTGTGATGTATTATGCTTTTCATCCTTCGCTAAGCCGGCGATTGGAATGACCAGCCCAAGCTCATCCTCTAATACTTCTCGTGCAACTTCCATTTGTCCCTTCCCACCATCTATTAAAACTAAATCTGGTAAGGGTAATCCTTCCTTTAGTACACGTATGTAACGACGACGTATTACTTCCTGCATCGCCCCATAGTCATCGTGCTTAGCAGCTGTACGAGTTTTATACTTTCGATATTCTTTCTTTGCAGGCTTACCATCGATAAACACCACCATTGCAGATACAGCATCTGTTCCATGCATATGACTGTTATCAAACGCCTCAATTCGTAGAGGTGTAGAAATCCCCATCGCTTCACCAAGTGCCTCACATGCACCAATTGTTCGTTCTTCCTGACGTTCAATGAGCTGGAACTTAGCTGCTACTGCAATTTCAGCATTTTTTGTAGCTAGGTCAACAAGCTCTTTTTTTTGCCCGCGCTTGGGCGTTAATACCTTTACACCTAATAATTCTGTTAAAATAGCAGCATCAATCGCTTGAGGGATAAAAATTTCCTTTGGCTTAATATGCTCTAGCTTTTCGTAGAATCGGCCAACAAATGTTAAAAACTCCTCCTCTGCTTCCTGATAAATCGGGAAAATGGAGACATCACGCTCAATCAGCTTACCTTGACGAACAAAGAATACTTGGACACACATCCAACCTTTTTCTACTGCATAACCAAATACATCACGATTCGTCGTATCACTCGTGACAATTTTTTGCTTTTGCATAACTGTATCAATATGTGCAATCTGATCACGGAATTCTTTTGCACGTTCAAACTCTAAATTTTCAGCAGCGGCTAGCATTTTTACCTCTAGTTCCTTTTTGACTGCCTCCACACCACCATTTAAAAATTTGGTCATATCCTCAATCATATTCTGATAAATTTGAGCATCAATCTCCTTCACACAAGGTGCCATACATTGACCCATGTGATAATACAGGCAAACCTTGGAAGGTAGTTGTACACATTTTCGAAGCGGATATAAGCGATCCAGCAGCTTTTTTGTTTCGCTTGCTGCATATGCATTGGGATAGGGTCCAAAATACTTTGCCTTATCCTTTTTCACTTTTCGTGTCGTGATAAGACGAGGATGTTTTTCATTCGTAATTTTTAAATACGGATACGTTTTATCGTCTGTCAACATGACATTGTACTTAGGATCATGAAGTTTTATGAGATTAAGCTCTAAAATCAATGCCTCAATATTAGAGGAGGTCACAATATAATCAAAATCTTCTATTTCACTTACAAGCCTCTGTGTTTTCCCCTCATGTGTACCAGTAAAATACGAGCGTACTCGATTTTTTAGTACTTTTGCTTTTCCTACGTAAATAATAGTTCCTTGCCGATCCTTCATCAAATAGCAGCCAGGCTGATCGGGCAAAATATCCAGCTTTCGTTTTACTAAATCATTCATTGCAACCTGCCCCCTCTTAGTTAAACATAGTGCCCGTCCATTTTTATCCCGTAAAAATAGAGCAGATAAAAAGATAAAATTTAAAATGTACCCCTTTATCTATTTTCGGAATAAGGTTTCCTACTAGCTTATTATATAACGAAAAAAAGCCAAGCACATCAAATGATGGCTCAGCTTTTCGATTCTTACAAATTAAGCATGTTTTGTGATAAATGCTTCTAACGCTTCTTTAGGTTGGAAGCCAACAGTTTTGTCTACCAATTCACCATCTTTAAATAATAATAAAGATGGAATAGACATGATTTGGTATTGCGCTGCCGTACCTTGGTTGTTATCTACATCTACTTTTACAATTTTAGCTGCACTGCCTGCAGCATCCATTTCTTCAAGTACAGGTCCAATCATTTTACATGGTCCGCACCAAGCAGCCCAAAAGTCTACTAGCACTAACCCCTCTTTAATATCATCTTGGAAAGTTGCATCTGTTGCATGTACAATTGCCATTTGAAATCCTCCTTAAACTTACTATGTTTGTAGTATAGCATGGATAATTTCCCTTGAGCGAACAATCTGCCTGCAATGCATAATTTATGAAAAACAAGATGAAAAGAGTCGAAACATCATGAAATCACTTTAATATTTAACCTAATTTGTATGATAACGACCCTTATAAACGTATGTTAACGTAATAAAGATATATATAGCTAATGTAATACCTGTTACGATTATTGAAGTTGTAAAAATAATACCAATCAGGATGGCACTTAACGCAATAATAGCAATCCATGTCGTGTAAGGGAACCATTTAACTACATAGGCACTTGTTTTTTCTGATTGTTTTTTACGTGATTTCAGATGCGCAATCGCAATGATCAACCAAATAAATAACACCGTGTATCCTAGAGAACCCATTAGAAACTCAAAAGTCTTACTTCCAGCATATAGGGAAATAATTACACCAACATATAAAGCTAATGTGCACATTAAAATCGCATATACTGGAACTTTTCTTTTCGATAAATGAGCAAAGATTTTTGGAACACGGCCATCCACAGCCTGAGTATATAACACGCGAGATGAGCCATAAAGCCCTGAATTCATGGAGGAGATAATTGCCAGTATAACAACGGCGTTCATAATATGGTCTGCACCAGGAATCCCAATCATTTTAAAAACCATCACAAACGGACTTTCTGGCACACCATTTACTTCATTCCAAGGAATTAAGCTTACGATAATAAAGAAAGGCAGTAAATAGAACGTCACAATACGGACTAATGTACTGCGTACAGCTTTTGGAACTACCTTTTCAGGATTTTTTGTTTCCGCCAATGTAATACCAATAATTTCAGTGCCACCATAAGAATAAATAACCACAAGCATTGCAGCAATTAATCCCGTTGATCCGTTAGGGAAGAAGCCGCCATACTCCGTTAAATTTGAAAAACCAACAGCTGTATGCTGACCAAACGAAGCAAGTAATAAAATTAAACCTGCGATAATGAACACGACGATTACACAAATTTTAACTAACGCTAACCAATATTCTGTTTCAGCAAAAACTTTCACTGATAATAAATTAATCGCTGTCACTAACACCGAGACTGACAATGCCAGAATCCAAATTGGGTAATTTGGTAACCAATATTGGATAAAAATAGCTGCAACTACAGATTCCGCCGCAATATTTAAAACCCACATTTTCCAATAGATCCAATCTAAGAAATAAGCGGGGTACTTTCCTAATATCGATTGAACTAAATCTCTAAACGTTCTAGCTTCGCTATTTCGAACTGCCATTTCCGCTAAACCTTGCATAACAAATAAAAGAATAATACCACCTAATAAATAGGCGATAAGCACTGATGGCCCTGCCATATCAATGGCAGCACTACTTCCTTTAAATAATCCTGCACCAATGGCACCACCTAAAGCCATCATCGTAATATGTCGTGAGGACATTGTGCGTTTTAATGTCTGGTTGTCTTTTTCCATGTTCTTTCCTCCTAAAATCAAAAAAACATATCGTCTATCCTTTCACCGTTAAATGAAAGAAGAGACGATATGCCATAAGCAAACCGCGGTACCACTCTAATTGATTCGATACGAACCCTACTTTAAAACCTTGTAACGAAGGTTAATCGTCAAACAAATAGAATAATCTGTCAATTCCATTTATTTTACCACTCCTAGGCAAGTTCAAAGTCTTAATGGACTGCGTTGCACCACCCCGCAGCTCTCTCTACCAAATAATGAGCTTCTACTACTCCTAATCTTTGCGTTTCATAACATTTTTATTGAAAAATTTAATGATTATCCACCACTATAAGGGCTATTAATCATTATGTCAATATTTTATTTTGCGATAATTCTTAAAATAAAGCATTATACAAAAAAACAGGGAGAATGAATTCCCCCTGTATCATTTACTATGCATTTACTTTTAATGCCTTAAATTCTTCAATTAGAAGAGGCACTACTTCGAATAAATCTCCTACAATACCGTAATCTGCCACTTTGAAAATATTAGCCTCTGGATCTTTATTAATCGCAACGATTACTTTAGAGTTTGACATACCTGCTAAGTGCTGGATTGCGCCAGAAATACCTGCTGCAATGTAAAGATCAGGTGTTACAACCTTGCCTGTTTGACCAATTTGAAGTGAATAATCACAGTATTCAGCATCACATGCACCACGTGAGGCACCAACAGCACCACCAAGTAAATCTGCTAGCTGTTTTAATGGTTCAAAGCCTTCTTCTGATTTAACGCCACGTCCACCTGCTACAACTACTTTTGCTTCTGAAAGATCGACACCTTCAGAAGATTTACGGACAACCTCTTTAATGATTGTGCGAAGGTTTGTAATATCTACCGTAATGGAAGATACGTCTCCTGATTTGCCTTCTACTTTTTCTAAAGGTGCAATATTATTTGGACGAATAGAAGCTAAAATAACGCCGTCTTTTACTTTTATTTTTTCGAAAGCTTTACCAGAGTAAATTGGACGGATAAATACGATATCATCGCCAGCACCATCAATTGAAGTGACATCAGATACTAGACCTGCCTGTAACTTACTTGCAATCTTTGGTGATAAATCTTTGCCATTAGCCGTATGACCAAATACAATTCCAGCCGGATTTTCTTGCTCGATGACAGCTAATAACGCTTGACCATATCCATCAGATGTATATTGTTTTAAATGTGGATGCTCTACTGTTACAACTCGGTCAGCCCCATATTCAAATAATGAACCTGTTAAATCTGCTACAGCGTCCCCTAAAAGTACGCCAACAACCTCGCCACCATCAGCGATTTGTTTTGCAGCTGCAATTGCTTCGAAAGAAACATTACGTAAGCTTCCTTCACGAACTTCACCTAATACTAATACTTTTTTTGACATAGTATATTCCCTCCGTTACCCTTTAAGATTCGATTGACATCATCAAATTTTTTAAACTACTTTTGCTTCTGTGTGAAGTAGATTTACCAGTTCTTTTACTTGTGCAGGAAGATCGCCTTCAAGAACACGTCCTGCTGCCTTTTGAGCTGGTAAGAAGATGTCTACAGTTTCAATCTTCACTTCTACATCATCTTCATCGATATCTAAATCATCTAATTCAAGTTCTGCAAGCGGTTTCTTCTTCGCTTTCATGATACCTGGTAAAGATGGGTAACGGGGCTCATTTAAACCTTGCTGAGCTGTTACTAATAGTGGTAAAGAGGACTCGATAACCTCTGAATCACCTTCTATATCACGTACAATTTTCGCAGATGTTCCATCGATTTCAAGTTTTGTAATTGTTGTTACATAGTTAATGCCAAGTAAATCTGCAACACGTGGACCTACTTGTCCAGAGCCGCCATCTATCGCTACATTTCCTGTTAAAATCAAGTCAGCATCTTTATCTTTTAAATACTCAGCTAAGATAAAAGCAGCTGCATTTTGATCTAATTCATCTAAATCATCTTCAGTGTTAATAAGAACCGCTTCGTCCGCTCCCATTGCAAGAGCTGTACGTAGTTGCTTTTCTGCATCTTCGCCGCCAATTGTTACTACTGTTACTTTACCACCAGCAGCATCGCGAACTTGGATTGCCTCTTCTATGGCATACTCATCGTAAGGGTTGATGATGAATTCAGCACCATCTTCTTGAATTTTACCACCAGATACAACGATTTTTTCTTCCGTATCAAACGTACGTTTAATTAATGCAAAAATGTTCATATATCCATACCTCCTGGAACGTTTTTTAATTCTAAGTAAACTTATAAATATTATATATTTTCAGTTTGGATAACGTCGATAATAAACTTGACAAGTGCTATCGACACTAATGGAAAATTATTTACCAGTAAACACAGGTTCACGTTTTTCAATAAATGCTTGAATTCCTTCTTTAGCATCTTCTGTTATAAATACAGTACCAAACGATTTTGCCTCTGCTTCAATACCTTCGTAGAATGAAGCATGCTTCGCAAATTGCAAAGTTTGAATAGCTGCCTTTAAAGCGACTGGACTCTTCTTCGCAATTTTCTTAGCAGTCTTTAACGTTTCCTCAAGCAATACTTCATCTGTATATGCTCGATTCGCTAAACCCCATTGTACTGCTTCTGTACCTGAAATTGGCTCACTGGTAAACAGCATTTCTGCAGCTTTTGCAACACCAACATAGCGTGGTAATCGTTGTGTGCCACCAAAACCAGGAATTAAGCCTAATTGTAATTCAGGCAGTCCTAATTTTGCAGATTCTGTTACAAAGCGCAAATGACAGCTCATCGCAAGCTCCAGACCACCGCCAAGTGCAGCGCCATGGATTGCAGCAATAACAGGTTTGGAGAATGATTCAACACGTTCAAATACTTGTTGTCCATTGCTCGCAAGCTTTGTAAATTCTTCGCCAGATTCAACTTCTGTAAATTCCTTTATGTCTGCACCTGCTGAGAAGAAACGGCCTTCACCGTGAAGTACAAGGACACGTACTGCGTCATCGTTTTCTACAGCATCTAGTACTGCATTGACTTCGGTAATGATTCCGCGAGATAATGCGTTTGCTGGTGGTCGTGCAATTGTAATAATTGCTACTCCATCTTCAACTTTCCAACTTAGAAATTCCATTTCTCCACATCCTTTTAAGCTTTAATGCCGTTCAGAATTAATGTCTGAACCTTTGGAACCTGTTCTATCAAATCATATCGATAGTCATTCATGACCCACGACGTAATGGTTTCATCAATTGTTCCAAATACCATCTGACGTGCCAAGCGTACATCCATCGTTTGATTGAACTCACCTGAAAGCATACCTTCGATTAAAATTTGATCAAGTAATTGTAAGTACTCTCTTAACACCGAATTAATTTTTAATCGTAAATCCTTATTCGATTGTCGTAGTTCTAATTGTGTGACGGTTGCTAGGTATCGATCTGTCGCTAGAACATTAAAATGATTTTCTATCATGCGTGAAAGTTTGTCCTTGGACGTACTTCCATTTTCTATTATATCTTGTAATGACTCAACAAAAACAGCCATTTTTTCATTAAAGACAGAAATTAAGATATCTTCTTTATTTTTAAAATATAAATAGATTGTTCCATCAGCCACCCCAGCCTGTTTAGCGATTTTCGATACTTGCGCTTGGTGATACCCATTCTCTGCTATAACGATGACAGCTGCATCAATAATTTGCTTATATTTCGGCTTATCACGTTTCACTTATATATCACCACCTAAAAAAACTTACAGACGTCTACATACATGTTTCATTAACGATTTTTGACATGATGTAATCCTTATTTGGTAAATAGTAAGGATATGACATGTTAATTTAAAAAAATACGAAAATATGAATGGTCATTCATTCATATTTTCATATTATATTTTACAACTTTGCTTGTCAATACTTTATGACGTATTTATTTTGCTTCTTTATTCGCTAATTTTGTTTTTTCTTCATCCACTAATGAACGACGTAAAATTTTCCCAACAGCTGTTTTCGGAAGCTCCTCTCTAAATTCATAATAGCGTGGAACTTTGAATGCTGCTAGATGTTGGCGGCAATATTTATTTAATTCGTCTTCTGTTATCGAATATCCTTCTTTTAATACAATATAAGCTTTTACTGTTTCTCCGCGGTAAGGATCTGGAATACCTGCAACTACACATTCTTGAATTTCCTCTCGCTCATATAAAACTTCTTCTACCTCACGAGGGTATATATTAAAACCGCCTGCAATAATTAAATCCTTTTTACGATCCACTACATAGAAAAAGCCTTCTTCATCCATATACCCCAAATCCCCAGTTAAAAACCAGCCATCTGCGAACGTTGCTGCCGTATCCTCTGGACGATTCCAATAGCCCTTCATCACCTGTGGACCTTTTACAGCAATCTCTCCAACCTCACCAACCGGAAGTATATCCGTATCACCGGTACGTAAAATAACCGCATCCGTGTTAGGCCATGGTAAACCAATTGAACCAATTTTGCGTTTACCCCAAATAGGTGTTGAATGTGTTACAGGGGAAGTTTCTGTTAATCCATAACCCTCTACAAGCTTTCCGCCAGTGACTGCTTCAAATTTCTCTTGCACCTCAACTGGAAGTGATGCCGAGCCACTTAAGCAAGCTTTAATGGATGACAAATCATATTTTGTAATCTCTGGATGATTTAATAGACCAATATATAATGTTGGTGCCCCTGGAAATAGTGTCGGTTTTTGCTTATCAATGGTTTTCAGTGCCGTTTCCGCATCAAACTTTGGTAATAACACCATTTTATTTTGTGTAAAAACAGATAATAGCATAACTGTGGTCATACCATAAACATGAAAGAACGGTAAAATGCCCATTATGGTTTCTTCCCCATGCACACATTTATACATCCATGCATCACACATTGTTGTATTGGCAATTAAGTTTTTATGAGTCAGCATTACACCTTTAGGATAGCCAGTTGTACCTCCAGTATATTGGAGCAAGGCAATGTCCTCCTCGAAATCAAAAGGAATATCCAGTACCTTGATTGGCGAAGAGCGCATAATTTCAGTAAATAGATGATTTTGACCGCTATGTTCCACTTTCACACTAAAACCGTATTGCTTTTTTTGAATAAAAGGATAAACTATATTTTTCGGAAATGGTAAGTAATCTTTTATAGCTGTAACAATCACATTTTCAAGTGCTGTTTCCTTCATGATCTTCATGACACGTGGATATAAAATATCCATCACTAATATAACCTTTGCACCTGAATCAGCCATTTGATATTGTAGCTCACGTTCAGTATAAAGTGGATTTGTTTGTATGACAACAGCCCCAGCAAACATTGCACCGTAGTAAGCAATTACACTTGGCGGAGAATTTGGTAGCATTATTGCCACACGATCGCCCTTTTCTACACCTAGGACCTGTAAATAGTTTGCAAATCTAAGCGCCGATTCATATAACTCTGTGTACGTCAAATCCTTTCCCATAAAATGAATCGCCACTTTCGATGGATTCTTTTTATAGGCACGTGTCAAAAACTCTTGCACCGGAATTTCCTCAAACGTTAAAGACGATGGTACTTCTTCAGGATAATTTGCTAGCCATGGTTTTGTTGTCATATGTCCTCTCCCCTTTGTCCCAAACTTTGTAAATTCTTATATTAATTATAATGAAAAAGAAATACAGTTTCAAACACAAAATAGAAAATAAATGCATTTTCGATTAATTATTATGCATTTCACAACATTTATATGACTGTGTTTTATAGGGTTTTATATTGCAAGACCTTATGAATACTCATTCATTCTTTGTTTTTTTATGCAAACAAGTGAAGCAATATTTCTATATCTCAAAAATAAATTGTGAGGGATATTTTTTGGAAGAATGAAAGATTATTGATAGATTTCAGTAGAATTTTGTGCAAGAGTGATTTCGAGAGAATTTTTATGATGATGAAATTTTTGATTTTGCCGAAGATTGGGGGATAATTTATGCTGTTTGAGTGGGGGCGAAATGCGATATCAACCTGAACAGTTTTTGGTGCTACCTGAGCGATTTCTCTCCTTACCTGAGCAAGTTTTGGTGCCTCCCGAGCGACTTCTTTCCTTGCCTGAGCAAATCTCGGTGCTACTTGAGCGACTTCTTTCCTTACCTGAGCAGTTCTGAGGTTAGTATAAGTGCTAACCGAGCGATTTTGGTCTTATGTCAATAAAATGGACACAAAAAATCGAGCGTTTTTTTACTACCGCCCTTTGGTTGGTCTGCTCTTTTTATCGACGCCCTCCAAA
>NZ_JBNNMG010000057.1:0-35262 GCF_050272555.1 Lysinibacillus sp. NPDC047702
GGAACGGAGATCAACCCCTCGTTTTGAAAAAGGGCTATACTTTTTAATTTGTCACCTTGATGTCATTGACATAATAGTATTTCAACAACATGCAAAGACTGAATCCAATATTGGATTCAGTCTTAATTTTTCTTAATTAAAATGCGCAACCTTTTATAAAGGTATTGTTACATTACTAATCATAAATAAAATATATTGACTAATAAATTATAACCTCATCGCTTATTTCATTAATAGCCCATATGACCATGATGATACGGCATATGACCGTGGTGATGTGACATATGGGAGTGATGATGCGGCATGTGACAAGGATTAGGTGGCATACCGCAAAGTGTATGGTTTTCGCAACATTCATTCACGACAGATTCAGTACATGGGAAATAGTATTGATGATCGATCATATGTTTATTTACATTTGTAATATGTGTTGGTTGTACATGTGGTACGACAGTATGGATATAATTTGTACGAACATATTGCTCTGCTGGCATAAATTGTGTTGGATCAAATTGTGTTGGCATTGCATGTGGTGGACAGCAATGTGGACCTTTCCCATGGTGACGCATACGATTAAACATGTTTATTACCTCCTGTTTTAATAAGTTGTGGTTCATAATTAAGATATGAGGGAGATGTCGATATGGTCTATTTATTTGCCTACTAAATGCTAGTTAAATCTCACATATCACTGAAAATCGAGATTTATGTACCATATGCCTAAATAGATTCTTCTCTAGGCAAGAATATTACCTTTGTTTCAAGTACTTTTCTGTTCAAAGGAGATTAATGTGTTGGTTTGTTTAATAAGCGCTTAAAAACAATAAGGATGAGTAAATGGAATTTTACAAATGGGAGGCAGCTATTAAAGCTAATCGGTTGTTTTCGTAATCTTCTGTATAAAATGCTGTTTTCCTATGTACTTGCTTGCAATTTTCTGCATTTTAAATTATGGTAAATATTGTATATAAAAAAGGGGGAAAGGCATTGGCTAAAAACATAATTCTATTAAGCTGTTTAGTCCTTTTAACTGGATGTTCCTTAACAGGTGGATACGACTCATCTAAAGCGATTAAAAGAGGGGACATTACATTATCACTAAACGGAGTACATAATTTTGAACGATTTGAACAATTTCTTGAGCATCTAGCAAATAATCAAGAGGATACTGTTCGAGTGACTGCATATACAATAGAGGGGGATCCCATCTTCGAAGATTTACATTTTGATGGGATTAACATTCAATATACACATGATAATTCACATGATGCATTTGGAGGACAGGACAAAGGGCAAGAAACAGATGTTTGTAAAAATATAATGTCTTGCATTAATGATCAAAATGAAGTGGAGTATGTTTTAGTTGACTGCGCAAACAATGGGGAAATTTCTCTTTTTCAAGTAAATGAAAAAAAAGAGGCTAAAAATTAATATCAAACCTCACAAAAAGATGCCAAGTCTTCTCGTCAAATGACCTGGCATCAGAAGAATATGCTAATGGATGACTATTTTTTTCTTTACACGCTTCCATAATAGTAGCATATAGACAAAAAGTACAAGTATAATCAGGTATGCAGTCAACAAAGAGCTTTCTTCGTTGCCCATAAAGTTAAAGAAATTATTCAAGCCGTGGAATAATATGGTTATAATGATGGATTGACCATCTAAAATTAGTAAAGTAAGTACAAGGCCAACAAGTAGTGCATAGATTATTTGGATAACTGTATCTTCAAGAGATTGACCACCAAGTAACTGTAGGGCATGTGTGACACTAAATAGGAAACTAGATACCCAAATTGCTGTAAAGGGTCCTTTTGCTAATAGCATTCGGAGCATGATGCCTCTAAAAACCGTTTCTTCGATAAAAGCGACGACGAACAATTGCATGATCAACATCACAATTAAATTACTAAAGGATTCTGTATTCAAGCCTTTTGTACCGATAAGAATGATACATAAAACGAAAATTAATGGGCTAACGAATTTATTTTTATTACTAGTTAAAAAGAAGTACTGGTCCCATTTCCTTTTCACTGCAATGTACACAAAGAGCCCAAATGCTAAAGGTACTAGCAACGCAAATTGGAGAAAGGGGCTTGAAGGTTGTTGAATGGAAACGTAGGCACCATTCAAAACATAGAAAAATATAAGAAGAAGTTCTAAGCCAATTATTTTAAAAAATATTTTTTTTGCCATCTAGCTGATCCTTTCTTTTTGAATTAAGCAGGATGCACTGAAGCTCTCCGTAAAGCCAGTGTGATGATAAAGTACAGGAGAACACTAAATACGAATAGACCACTTACTATTGTAATAGCTGATAGTTTTGAAAATAACTCAAACAATGTAGTGTACCACTCGAAAATGACCATAGTAATTGGAATTAAACAAAGGAGCCCGATAAAGCTATAACCACCAATCGTTCCTAAACGATAAAAGACAATGTTTAACAATAGGCCGGAAGTTAAAGAGAATAGTAGCAATACCGTGTCCAGTGCAACTGTATCTATAAATGCAGTGGAGTTTCCGAAAAAGTATATTGGATGAATAATAAGTATTTCTTTGATTTTTAGTAATGCTGAAAAATAGGTAATGACTTTATGAGCACAAGTAATAATTAAAGCGCCAGCTAGACTCCAGCAGATAAAAAAGAGACCAATATTGACCATATACTGCGTACGGCTTATTCCAAGCTTTAAAAAATAAGGCAAGGTTTTATTTAACATCTTTGATGCCGTTGTACTGTAAAAGATATAGACTGGAATAGAAATCGTAATGGCGAAAGAAAACAAGTATTGCCCAAAAAAAGTATCTATGAAAAAGGTTAATAGAACGATAGAAAATAAAATGCACCAAAAAATAATGTTTTGCTTTTTATAGCTTTGAAATAATATATAAAAACTACCCTTTACTGTATTCATTTACTATCCCTCGCTTTCTGCTGCTTACTTAAATACACCAACATATCCTGTAATGAAACACGCTCAAGTTTAATATTCTGTCCTTCGATATGGCGGCCATTGCTATAGATTACAGCTGTTAATTCCTGCATAAACATATGCTGATAGATAACCTCTAGCCCATGTATTGCCTGCTCAACATCAGGAGTATTCCCTTTTACTGCAACAATATGCTGATGCCATTCCTCTGCTGCTTTTTGAAGTAACAACTGCCCTTCATTTAAAATTAGAATCTCCTCGAACAGCTCACTTGCCTCATCAATTAAATGTGTGGATAAGATAAAAAGTCTTGGATTATCGGTTTGTTGCTCAATCAATAAATCATAGAACGTATTTCGAGCAGCCACATCAAGTCCTATATAAGGCTCATCAAAGATTGTTATTCCTGCATTGCTTGCAAATCCTGTAATAATGCCTAAAGCCGAAACCATTCCTTTTGATAAGCTACGAACCTTATCCTTGGGGTTTAACGCAAATACCTCTAGTAGCTCCTGCGCAAGCGTTTCATCCCATTGTGGATAAAAGAAACTATTGGCTTTTAATGTTTGCGCAATGGTCATTTCCTCCTGAAAATTACCACTTTCTGCGATAAAGCAAATATCGCGTAAAGTTGCGGGGGAATTAAAAACATTTTCTCCGTTGACAGAGATGCTTCCACTAGTTGGGGCAATAAGTCCAGCTAATAAATTTAAAAAAGTCGTTTTACCAGCACCGTTATGACCTAAAAAACCAATAATTTTAGGTCCCTCTATCGTAAATGTGACATTTTCTAAAGCCTTTTTATGTTTAAATGTTTTGACAACATTTTTTATTTCAATTTTCATACACTAACTCCTTTGTAACATATTTTGTAATTCTTCATTGGAAATACCGAGTCTTGTTGCTTCCTTCTTTAAAGGTTCTATATGCTGTTGAAAGAAGCTTTCCTTACGCTCCACCAGTAAAATTTCACGAGCATCTGTACTAACAAACATGCCAACACCTCGTTTTTTATAAATAACACCTTTATCCACTAATTCGTTCACGCCTTTCCCAGCTGTTGCAGGATTAATTTGATATTCCTTCGCAAATTCATTGGTGGAGGGAATGCGATCTTCGGGCTGTAGCTGTCCATCTAGAATGGCATCCTCTATTCGTTCACGAATTTGCTGGAAGATAGGCTTTTCATTGTTTAAAGAATGAATCACAATCCACCTCCTTTGTTAATCGGTTAATTACTCTTGTAACTAACCATATAACGTGAGGTTTTTTTTGTCAATGCTTTTGATGGAAAAATTTTAATGTTACAGAAGTTCAGATGAAAGTTTACTAAGCATTATTTAGGAGATTTAAGTAATTGCAGACTATTTGAAAAGCTAAGAGGATTTTCTACTAAGTAAAACCAGAGCTCATTGTAATAGACATGATTTTTTATCCACATTGTTTTTTATGGTGATTATTGCCCTATAAAATAGTATTTATAGAGTAGAATTGTTTTTTCGTTAAAGTAAATTATTTTTTTAAATCCCTTATTTCTATAGCTCGAGTTCCATTTTTGCATATGTGTCAAGTTTTCACTGTGCATATATTGTAGAGAGAAGGGGGGAGGTGAGCTTCTATGAAAATTAATTGGAGGATTCGTCTTCAGCATAAGCCATTTTTATTGGCACTATTTTCATTGATTTTATTACTCGCACAGCAAGTTGCAACTATCTTAGGCTATGATTTAACGGGTGCAATGAGTGAGCAACTAACATCCATCTTAAATATTGTCTTATCAATTCTCGTATTAATGGGGGTTGTTGTAGATCCAACTACAAGGGGAACGAAGGATAGTGAGCGTGCTTTAATGTATCGTAGACCTAGATAACGATAGTATAAATATGATCTAAAAGTATAATTTTACACTTTTGAAAAAGGTGTTATAATGTAAAAAAATGATAAAGTAGGGAGGATGATGGGATGTCACTTGAAATGGAGCAAAGGATTGCCAAGCTTGAGAAGGAAATGATGGATTTGAGGCAGGAGCTGGATGTCTTAAAACAGCAACATTCTGTTGGTCAATCAACGACAATAAATGCTAGAAAAACAATGATTGAACAATCTTCACCATTGACACAACAAAAACCAACTATTACTTCCAAGCCAAAAGCAAAGCCATTACCTGAAAAAAAGAAGCAACCACAGCAATCGCTGGAGGAACGTATCATGTGGGCTTTACCAAAAATATTTATGGTAATTTTAGTGATGGGGGTGCTTTGGGGTCTTAAGCTCGTCAGTGATTATGGTTATTTATCGAATGAGGTTAAAATCATCCTCGCCTATGCATTATCGATTTTCTTAGCCGTACTAGCATATGTGCTGGAGCATAGAAAAAAGGGATCTCCAGCTATCACCATTTCCTTATATGGTGGGGCATTTATCGTAGGAATTCTAACAACAGCGGCCAGCGCAATATTGTATGAAATCATTGGCTTATCGCTGGCACTCGTCATTGCCATCATCTATATCGGCTATGGGATTGCCATTAGTTACTTGAAGAAAAATGAGATATTAACAGTGTTTGTAGCCTTCACTTCACTCTTATTACCATATTTACTTGAATATATGGACTTTAATGCTGTTATTATCTTAATTTATGTTATTGCGTTATTTGCAATGCTGCAATTTGTTATTTATCAGCATAAGCAAAAGCTAGCTCTCTATATAGCAACCTTTTTTTCTATGTTAGCTGTTAGCATTATCGCGTTTATGAACATCGACAATCGAGCTATAATGGCATTTGGCTTGATTGCTATATTAGTTATTTACTATACGAGTTGGTGCCGTTTATTTAATATTGAATCTAAATGGAAGCATATTCATGTTGGTCTTCAATTTAGTCTAGGTGTTTTTGGCTTATTGCTTATGAACCTGATGATTAGACCAATCGAATATAGCGAAGCGCTTATACTCGTATTGGTCATCTTGTTTGCGACTTTAGCGGGTTATGGCTATAGGCAAAAATGGCAGGAGGCATTTGATAGTGCCATCACACTCGCATTTATCGCCCTATGTAATATGCTACTTGTTATGAATGTACCAGAGAAAGTAGGAGATTTGCTATTACCGTTTATCGCATTTACAGGTGTAATGATGAGCTTACGTTTACGAGCGAGCCTGATGAAGGTCGTCAGCTCCATGATATTTGCGATTACCATTATCATAAGCTTTATCATTCATGAGCCGACACCATTTTTCAGCATTTCCCATGCTAGCTTACTAATGCCAGTCATCTATTTGTTGCTTATTTATCTATATGCAATGCGACCAAAGGAGTCACTTACTGTATTTGAAAAACTGATGAAGGATTTATATGTAGTAGACTTTTTAGCGGTCATAACGACAGGTTACTTCTTAGCCTATATTAGTAAGCTTGATGCAACTTATTTTGTGGGTGTTAGCAACGCCCCACATATGATGAGTATCATGCTGGCTGTCTTATTTGCGGCATCCCTTCTAGTGCCAGCAAAATATAAAGGACGCGCATTAACACCAGTAATCGGAACATTTTTCCTGTTTTTCACGCTGTCAATTGGTATACTTCCAGTCGAAATGCAGGGAATTGAATGGCTTCATATACTAACAAGAATCATTTATATTGTTGTGCTTGTGGCAATTTTACTAGATGTACTGATGAAAGGCCGTATTTATCAAATTTACCAACAACAGATGGAGAAATATGTAGATTCAACAATTAGTGCAGGCATCGTGTTGATAATGCTATCTGTATGGGGATTCGTGCATCAGCTAGCCTACAACTATCTACTGGATTGGAAGCTCAGCATCGCACTCTCTACGATTACACTTTTTGTAACAGCCAGTATCGCCCTATGGCTTAGTACGGTGCGCAACCTACGAACATTACGCTTAACGGGCTTTACAATCTTAGTTATTGCGTTTATTAAGCTTATATTCTTTGATTTATCAGCACTAGATTTATTAATACGAGCTGTTCTGTTTATTGCGATTGGTGGGGTAGGATTGTTATTGTCGGGTAGGTTGCTGAGGAAGGATTAACAATAATTTTTTATTATAAGGAGCTAAATAAAAGGCAGCTAGAGAAGGAATCATTCAATCAAGCTCTAGCTGCCTTTAGGTATTAGTAATTTAATTACATTATTTTGTTGAATCTTATTAGCTAGTGTTAAATCTCTTTTTGAACTTCAGGATCAATAAGACCACCATCAATAATATATTCGGATTTTTGCGATTGTGAAAATAAATCAAAGTTGATTTTATTCTTATCAAATTTATGAGTAGTATTTGAACCAACTGCATCAACCTTATTTCCTATAATAGTTCCGAAAATCGTAGAACTACCAGTGAAATTTAAGGATGCATTTGGAACAAATATAACAACATGGTCGTTAGTATTACCGAAAGTGGTATTTCCAGATACAGTTAAACCTTGACTACCACCAATTATCATATTGCCCTGTAAACCACCTTCTCCCGCATTTTGTATATTGACCTTACTATTTTTAGTGTATAAATTACTTTGAATAGTTTTGGTAATATTAAGTTCATCTGAGCCTTCATAATAAATAGTAGTGTCAAAAGGACTTCTTTCAGCGCTAGAAATGAATTGAAGAATATTAAATTTGTTTTTCACAAGTATATTTAATTTACCTGTTCCTTGTACTTTAATATGACCACCACCGCCATTTAAATTATCTATAACGAGGGTTCGATCTTTATCACCCACATCTATGGTAAGCGTACGATTCTCTACAAGAGACATATTTTTAATATAACTATTATCTGTAAGTGAAAGTGTATCAGGTGTATTCCAACTAAGGGCTATATCTGGTATTTCTATAAAACTTGAGTTATCAATACTTAAAAATGGAGGAGCTTGTGGGATTTGTGAATTTGAGAGCGATTGGCTTCCACAATCGTTACTATTACTTGAAGCTCCTTGGGCTTTTTTCAAATTATTGATTTGGTTATAATAATTATTTAGATTAATATTTTCTTTTACTAAAAATTGATTAAATTCTTCTTCATTTTTAGCACGAATATTAGTCATATTATCTCCACGTCTATAGACAATTTCGCCCATGGAATATCTTTTTTTTCCTAAACCATTGGCCCATTCTTTGTCACTTGAAGTTTTTATACTCTCTTTACCAAAAACAACACCTTTAATATCAGTATCAGACTTTACAATAATATTTTTATTAGAATATAGAGAAATTGGAGTGATTCTTTTCTCAATTAATATATCATTTACTGAAAAAATATTACCTGAGGAATAAAAAGCTCCATTTGTTGTTTTAAAAGAAATACCGCCATTTGAAATAATATCTTTATTGTAGGTCCCACCATTCTCAAAAATAATATCAGATAATGCTACTAGATTGCCGTTAATGGTTGGAGTCTTAGTAAATCTAATTTTCCCTTTTGAATAAACATTGTTATAATCACCACCATTTTCAAATGTTATGTCACCAAATGCTAAAATTTCTCCATTAACCTTTGCGGTATTTTTTATAGTTAGATTTCCACGGACGTAAATATTCTCAAAAGTACCTGTATTATCAATTATCAAATCATTTAATGATACAATATCCGCGTCTGTGTTAAGTGTATTCTTAGTTTCAAATGAGTTTGTTAATATACCGTAGCAAAAATTGTAGTTAGTGGTTGGTGGTGTTTCTTCATCTTCGGAATCTTTCTTAGTAAAACTAGGTGTCTTAATAGTAAATGTTTGCGAAATTGTTCTAGAGATGCCATCAATTTCTGCTATTGATCTTAAAGTATAAGTATATTGCTGGTTTTCTTTTATTAGTGTTACTTGAGATGAAGGTTGAAGCCCATTTTGTTTTTCGTAAGATGTTACCTCATGATATTTTTTATATTTTTTATGAGTATCTTCATCTTCCAGTTTTAGTTGTTCAGTTAAATAGAAGTCTGCTGCCTCAATATATTCTTCATCAATTTTATTTCTATCTTTATCCATATCAAAATTTTCATCATTATTATATTTGTTTAAAATAGGAATTAAGACGGACTCCAACTCTTGATTTATCTCTGCTCTTTTAACATTTAAATCAGCCTCAGCAATATAAAATACAGACTGGTCTGCTCGTTCATGTGTTGTTACTTTTAATGTATTTGAAGTGATTGTTATTAAGGAGAAACCAAGTACTGATATAAGAACAATGAGCAAGAGGGCGATGATGAATGTATATCCACGTTCATTAAAATAGTTTCTATTTCTCAATATGTTCCCCTCTTTCTTAAATATAATTCAGCCGAAAATTCTTTACCTTCTGCATTAGTTATTAAGACAGAAATAACAGTAGGATTGTTGATACTTTGTGATGGAGTAGTTGAGTCCTTTAGTTTAGTAGGACTAACCTTAAAATCTTCAATATCTGTAGATAAAATGTTGATCCCTTGTTTTATTACTCGTTGTCCTCTATCAAAAAAAATCTTTTCCCCATTAATCGTTAGTTCAGTTGATGACACTATAGAAACATTACTTGGGTTTTTTCGGACTTCTTTTGTAATAACTTTTAATGCGTAAGCAGCGTCATTAATTTCTTTATTTGTAGTAGTTTGCTTTTGAAAGCTATTTGAACTTTGACTAATTATTGAATAAATCGTTAACAACATAAGGCTAGCAATTATTGTAACAGCTAGTATTTCTATCAGTGTTAAGCCAGATTCTTTATGATGATATTTCATTATCTAGCCCTCCATTCAAATATACTCTCCATTTGAGCTTTTGCTGTTTTGCTTTCACATCTCTCAGAGGCTATATCCTTTGCACATACGTAGATAGTAAAGTTAGTTAAATTTTTATCCAAATTACCAATTTTCAATTTGTAATTAAATACATTGTTGTTATCTATTGCTACATCTCCTTCCTTATTAAAATATCCTAATCTATTTACATCAGGTATAAAATTATTCTTTAAAATAGCTTGATTAATTTGATCTTCCTTATTTTCATTTTTAAAAATTGTTGTTGTTTGGGTTAGGTTATAAAGTTCCTCCATCTCTTTCTGTGCATAATAGGTAGCATCAAAAATATCGTTGGATGTTTTAGTTGTTTTAGCAGTGCTTAAAAAGAATGAAAAAAAGCTAATAAGAATAATTGTAATAATAACAAGTGACGCAATGACCTCAATTAATGTAAAGCCGGATTGATTTTTTTTAACAAACATATAATTCACTTCCATTCTTTATTGATTTTTAAACAAAGGGATATAGATTATAAATTTTCGAAAAGGGTTTAAGTGATTTAGAGAATATGATATGTCATAAAAAATTAATATGTATTTAAACCAAGATGGAATGTTGTTAGATCCAAATTAAGGAAAATAGATAAAAATGACTATTAAGGATATTATAACGAAATTCTAGAACTATATCTAATGGAATTTATCCTATTTTGTAATTCTATAGAACTACTTTTTGAATATTTTTTGAATGATTACAGAAGTTTTAAAAAAAAATCGGAAAAAAGTTGCATTTTTATTAGTGTCAAAATACTATAGATGTAGTATCATTTTGTATATAAATAGAAATTCCATTAGTGAATGGAAGGGTGATATGGATGAAAACATACATAAAAATAATTAGTATCATATTGGCAATGGTTCTAATTGTAGGAATTTTTGTTCCATCACTTGTGCTAAATGGCACAGTCTTTGCGAAAGAAAGTCCTGAAGATTCAACAATTGGTGGTATTTCGGTTGAAGGGCTAAATAAAGAAGAGTGCCTTCAGACTATTCGCGATGCTGTGGAGAAATGGCAGGAAACTCCCCTTATTATTAGTGGTGGTGGAACTGAGCAGGAACTGGATGCACATGATTTACAGTTTGATATAGAGCAGGTAGTTGCCCAATATGAGGAGCTGTCAAAAAAGTCATGGTTTGCCTTTTGGGAAAGTAAAAGAACTGTTCAGCTCCCAATCCCAGTAATAGCTGGTGTCAATACAAAGAAAGCTGTGAAAAGTAATTCGCAATGGAAAACAGAGGAAACAATTGCGATGGTTCTTAATCAGGCTGGAAATTTAGGCAGCCATCAGATCAATGCAGTATTAGTAGATGTCAGTTCATTAGAGAATGAACGAATCGCTTTTCAAATAAGTGATATTCCGAAGAATGCTGACAATATAGAGGGATTGCTTGATACGCTTAATAATCAGTTAATTGCACCGAATCAAAAAATGTCTCTGCTTCAGTTGCTTGGAGAGCAGGCGAATTCGGTTCATATAGAAACCCTTAATTTTATTGCTTCAATGGTCTATAGCACGATCCTACAAACAGATTATGCGATTGTAGAACGTCATGCTCAAGCCGTTCCACCCTCTTACCTACAGCAAGGGTTGGAGGCAGAGCTGAATGTGGTGCTTGCCAAGGATTTGCAATTTGTGAATACCTCAGCTCAGCTTAGTAAACTAAAAGCTACGATGGAAGGAAATCAGTTGAAAATTGAAATATGGTCTGCGGAAAAAGACAAGGAAGTAACCGTTCGTGTGACGAAGGATAAGATTGTCAGACCTAGAATTATAGCTCGCTATTCAGATGAGCTAGCTGCTGGTCAGGAAAAGATTGAGCAGGAGGGGCAGGAGGGCGTTCGTATTGAAATATATCGCTCCATCCGTGTTAATGGCGGTTCTTCGGAGGAACAGCTTGTTAGTCGTGACTATTATGCTCCTGTCAACCGTATTGTTGTACAATCATCTCGTAAGCTTGAAGCCTCTGAAAGTGTCGTGACAGATCAGCAAAAGACAGCAACAGATTCTGATTTACAGATGGATTTAGATGGTAATGGCTTACCAGATGCAAATACGTCTACAACAGAACAGAAGCAAGATGGACCAGAAATTGTCTATGGCTACTATGATAAGGGCGGAAATTTTGTACAAACAAGCCCTTAAAAGAGAGGAGTACTTTTCATGTCAGCAAAAGCTGGAAGGAAACGACTAGGTGATTTACTCGTAGAATCAGGTGTAATTACACCACAGCAATTAGAGTACGCGCTAACTGAAAAGTCAAAAGAAGAAAAGCTTGGAGACTTTTTAATTAAAAAAAATTACTTAACAGAGCAGCAGCTTATTGAAGTACTTGAGTTTCAGCTTGGGATTCCTCATATTAATTTAAATCAATATACGATTAGCCCTGATTTACTGCAGTTGATACCTGCTGAGTTAGCCAAACGCGCAAACATTATGCCAGTGCGCAAGGAACGAAATAAGCTCTTTATAGCAATGGCAGACCCGATGGATTACTTTGCTATCGAGGAAGTGCGTATGGCTACAGGCTGTCAAATTGAAACAAGTATTGCGGCGAAGGACGATTTGTATCGAACAATTACCAAATACTATGATTTACAGGAATCCATGGATGCAGCTCTGTCCGATATGGCAACATCCAGCATTGATATGCAAACGGATATCGAGCGTGAGGATTCACCAATTGTTCGCCTTGTTAATCAAATTATTGCAAATGGTGTAGCACAACGAGCTAGTGATATTCACTTTGACCCACAGGAAACCGAGCTGCGTGTACGTTATCGTGTTGATGGTGTCCTCAGAACAGAGCGTTCCTTGCCAAAAAATATGCAAAGTGTTGTATTGGCCCGTATAAAAATTATGGGGAATCTCAATATTACAGAAAATCGAATTCCACAGGATGGGCGTATTAAATCAACTATTAATTTCCGACCAATTGATATTCGACTTTCCACTCTACCAACCGTTTATGGAGAAAAGGTTGTAATGCGTATTTTAGATTTAGCAAATGCTGTAAATGGGATTGAGCAGCTTGATTTTTCTGATCAAAATGAAGCATTATTTCGCTCCATGATTGAGCATCCAAATGGTATTGTCCTGATAACAGGTCCAACTGGATCAGGGAAATCCTCCACACTTTATGCGGCATTAAATGAACTAAACGATGATGGTGTCAATATTATTACCGTTGAAGATCCTGTTGAGTATCAATTGGCGGGTGTGAATCAGATTCAGGTGAAGGAAGAGGTTGGACTCACATTTGCAACAGGGCTGCGTTCTATTTTGCGCCAAGACCCAGATATTGTCATGATTGGGGAAATTAGAGATTTAGAAACGGCGCAAATTGCGACACGTGCTTCGTTAACAGGGCATTTAGTGTTAAGTACTCTGCATACAAATAGTGCAGTCGATTCTATCTCACGTTTGCAGGATATGGGCATTGAATCATTTTTATTATCGTCTTCATTAGTCGGAATTATGGCACAACGTCTTGTTAGAAGAAATTGTAGGGATTGCTCTGAAATCTATACATTTACCGAATATGAGTTAGCTATTTTAAAAGATAATGGTATACCAGATATAACACATGGACGTAAGGGGCGTGGCTGTGCGGCATGTAATTTTACTGGTTATCGAGGAAGGATGGCTATTCATGAAATTCTACCAGTTGATCGTCATGTGAAGGAATTAATTATCCATGAGGTGGGCGATCAGAAAATCAGAGAATATATGAAGCAGCAACACTTTAAAACATTGCTAATGGATGGTTTACAAAAGGTTGCAGCAGGACAGACAACAATATCTGAAATCTTACGTGTTGCAAGTAAAGAGTAGGAGGTGAGCCCAGTGACAGCATATTCAATTATTGAGTTATTACATCGTTCCTTTGAAGTGAAGGCATCTGATTTACATTTAACAAAAGGGGTGCCACCCGTTTATCGAATTCATGGTCAACTTGAGCACTATGGTACTGAGCCATTAGATAGTGCGGATTTATTGGAAATGGTGAAAACGATTTTACCCGTTCATAAGCAGCAGGAATTCGAGGAGAAGGGGGAGACGGATTTTAACTATTCTCTACCTGGGAAATGTCGTTTTCGTGTGAATGCTTATCATCAGCGCAATGAGGTATCAGTCGCGGCTCGTTTAATCGAGGCAAAAATACCTTCCATTGAAACGTTAAATATGCCACAGGTGCTGTATCAGCTTGCAGAAAAGCCACAAGGATTAATTTTAGTAACAGGTCCAACTGGCTCTGGTAAATCCACGACGCTGGCTGCCATGATTGACTACATCAATGAAACGAGAGCAAAGCATATTATTACACTGGAGGACCCGATCGAATACCTACACTCACATAAAAAATCCATTATTAATCAGCGTGAGGTTGGTGTTGATACGAAAAGCTTTGCCAATGGTTTAAGAGCTTCATTACGACAGGACCCTGACATTATTTTAGTAGGGGAAATGCGTGACTATGAAACAATCTCTACAGCCATCACTGCCGCTGAGACAGGTCACTTAGTGATGGCGACACTACATACAAGTAGTGCACCAACGACAATTGACCGTATTATAGATGTTTTTCCGCCCCATCAGCAGGCACAAATTCGCGTACAGCTAGCGAATGTCTTGCAGGGTATTATTTCACAAAGGTTATTTGTTCGTAAGGACGTAAAGGGACGAATTGCAGCAACCGAAATTCTTGTGCAGGCACCGTCCATTTCCAATTTAATTCGTAATGAGAAGGTACATCAAATTCCAAGTGTGATGCAAACAAGTAAGGCACTAGGCATGCATACGCTTCAATCATCCATCCAGCAATTAATTACAACAGGGAAAATCTCACTTGAGGATGCCAGACCGTATATGAATGCGGGGGAATATAGTTGACCGTATTTCGCTATAATGGGCGCACAAAAGCAGGCGTACAGAAAAAGGGTGTTATTGAAGCATCAAATAAACAGGCTGCAATTGAAAAGCTACGCAAGCAAGGAATTAATGCGCGTGAGGTACAGGAATCCACTAGTATTTTACATAAGGATCTTGCGATTGCTCGAAAGGTAAAGCATCAGGACTTTGTTGTCTATTGCCGTCAGTATGCCACATTAATACGTGCTGGTATTTCCGTTGTAGAGGCTACTCAAATTTTAGCCGCACAAACCAAAAATAAAACGTTAAAAAAGGCTTTGCTTGAGGTAGAGGAGGATATTCGGAGCGGTACAGCCTTTTCAGATGCCGCAGCCAAGCATCCAAAGGTATTTCCAATCTTATTTGTAAATATGATGCGTGCAGGAGAGGCTACAGGAAGTATTGATGATACCTTAGATCGACTAGCCAATACTTTAGAGAAGCAGTATAGCATCAAAAAGAAAATAACATCGGCACTTACCTACCCTGCGATTTTATCCATTTTAACCATTGCAGTTGGTTTGTTTTTAATGGTCTTTATTGTACCAACCTTTATAGCTACCTTTAAGGATATGGATTTGGAAATGCCACTGCTGACTGTAATTGTTGTTGGAATTAGTGATTGGCTTATCGCTAACTGGTATTTTGTGATTCTAGCCCTGGTGATGATCGTTGTTGGCTTTAATCTTTTATATAAAAAAAATAAAAACTTTCATTATTCAATCAATATTATGATTTTGCGTATGCCTATATTTGGTTCATTAATGCAAAAAAGCGTTATTGCTCGTATGACGCGAACATTAGCTACTCTCTTTAGTAGCTCTGTACCAATCTTAAATGCCTTAACCATCGTTGAAAAGGTAACGGGCAATCCTGTTATAGCCAAGGTGGTGTTAGAGGCACGGGATAATTTAGAAAAGGGTGGCGCATTATCTGAGCCGCTTGAAAAAAGTTGGCTGTTTCCACCACTTGTCTCACAAATGACCGCAATCGGTGAACGAACAGGCTCACTCGATTATATGCTAGAAAAGGTAGCAGACTTTTATGAGGAGGAAGTGGATCGATCAGTTGATACCCTAAAATCACTTGTTGAGCCATTAATGATTTTAGTTTTGGCAGTGGTAGTAGGGATTATTGTTGCAGCGATATTCCTGCCAATGTTCAAGTTGTACGAAAATATGTAATAGTAAGAATTTGATTAAATTACTAGAATGATAGGCTATCACTAGATCAATATATTATTGCAGTATTGAAATGCTTTTCTTATAAGAAGGAAGTACGTGTTGACACACTTCATATATAAAATATAATAAGGGGGAATTAACATGTTCAAAAAATTAATGAACAAAAAGCTTTTGAAAAATCAGAAGGGTTTAACGCTAATTGAGTTATTAGCAGTTATCGTGATTTTAATGATTGTTGCAGCGATTGCTGTTCCTGCAATCGGAAATATTGTTGAAAACTCTCGTTATAATGCGGTAAAGGCGGATGCTATAAATGCATTGAATGCGGCACACTTGTATTATACAGATAACCCAGGGGGTGAAACTGCTGGAGGAAATAATGTAGGTGATACTACTGGCAGTATTACTATTGAACAATTAAAAAATGCTAAGTATTTAGAATCAGGTGGAAAGTTAGAAGGTATTACAGTTACTATATCTAAGGACAATCCTAAAACTATTAGTGCAACAGTAACTTATAGTGGTAGTAAAAAAGTTACTTTTAGCAGCTCAACAATTACCTCTATTAACAAGGACCCAAATAAAGGAAGTGGGGCAGGTGGATATACTATAAATAAAGAATAGTCCTCCCAACCCCCCCAGAAATGCTCACTAACCGCATTTCTGGGGGGGAAATGGATGACTAATTAATTCACCTATGTAGCAGCATAAAAAGGGGGTCTTTTCACATGTTGAAGAGAAAGAAAAAATCGTATGTGTCCCTCGAATTGAAGGATTATGTTCTTCGTGCCATTGTGGCGGAAGGGCCTGATCCTTCACGTTGGCGGCATTATGAGCTGCCATTAGCACATGGCATTCTTGAAAATGGCATTATCCATGATGAGGTCGCTTTATTTGAAGCAATGAATCAAGAAGTGGTGAAATGGGTTGGCAAAAAACAGTTGGCTCGTATGTTTGTGCCGGATATGTCTGTTCTTTTGAAAAGCTTTGATGTGCCCCATGACCTGAAGCAAGAGGAGCTTCGAGGCTATGCCGAAATGGAGATTGGGCACTCAATTCATCTACCATTTCACGAGCCACTTATTGATGTTTATGATGCTGATCCGCTTGATGGTAAGGCACAATTATATGCCGCGCCCTCCGAGGAAGTGAATAAAATTGTGGCGATGCTCCTCGATATTGCGTTAGAACCAGAGGCAGCGGATATCCGTGCACTTTGTAATATCCGTTTATTGCATTATTTACAGCTACTGGAGATGGATAAAACCTATTTAATTGCAGAATGGTCTATTAATGAGCTATCTATTAGCATATTTTCACAGGGCAATGTGGAATTTTTACGCTATCAATCAATTGATACGAATATGGAGCAATGGGAAAGCAAGGCACAGAGCGAATATAGCTATGACTTTCAATATAATGGCGAGCTAGAGGATTATCGGATGATTGTTATGGATCAGGTGCTGGAAATTGATCGTATGATGAACTTCTTCCGCTTTTCTTTGTATAAGGGAGAAAAAACGGTTGATGAAATCATTATTTTAGGGGACAATCCTTTATTACCTACCATTAGTGAGTTTTTACGTGCCAATTTAGGTGTTCCATTAACGGAGTTAAATGATCAGATGCTTCAAAAGAAATTTCCGCAGTTTACAAGAGCGTTTTCCTCCTTGCTTGGACTAGCCTTGAAGGAGGTTAACGGATGATTCCAGAAATTAACCTCATACCGAAATTAGAGAAGCGGAAAACCTCGCCATTGTTGCTTTATATGATTCTAGCTATAATTCTTATTATTTTAGCGTTTATGACCTATCTATTTTTTGATGCTAGGGCAGCGTTAAAGGATTTATCAGCAGAAGAGCGACGCTTAGTGGAAAGGCAGGAGCAGCTACAAAATGATATCGCAACAAAGCAAAGTCAAAATACTGGCTCATTAAAGCAATCTGTTCACTATGTACAAAGTGTTGCTTATCCCGTAACGCCATTAATTGATGAAACAAATGCACTGCTACCAAGCCCAAGCTATTTACGTAGCTATTCATTTGGTACGAACCAAGTAACAATTGAGGCGGATTTTGAAACTATGACAGCTATTTCAAAATACGTCGAGCGTTTATTAGCAAGCCCTTATTTTACAGATACACAAATCGGCTCCATCACTAATTTTGACATTGAGCTAGGGGAGCAGGACAAGGACTTACCTGCGGAGGAAAAGTTTAAGCAGATGCCACGTTACTCAGTTTCCATTACAGCTACTATTGACTTTATGTATCTGGTAGGGGGACGAAGCTAATGACGAAATACCTAAATAGTAAAAATTCAGGCATACTATTGCTTGTCCTGTTGATAGCCTCCTTATTGTTTGCTCTCTATTATTATGTTATTTTGCCAAAGAAGGATGAGGTACGGGCGAAGGAAGCTAGTATTCAAAGCCTGCAAACGGAGATTAAAAGCTTAGAGCAATCCCTTACCTCCTTTGATGAGCAGCTAGAGGTTCCGATGCAGGAAACTTTAGAAATGCAAAAAAAGGTGCCTAGTGTAAGAGCGGTTGAGCAGGTATTGAGAGATATGGTGGAAATTGAAGAGGTGACAGGTACGCGCATGGAGTCGCTAACCTTTAATAATTATGATGAGCCTGTAGCGAATGCCAATGTGGATCAAACGAATACAGTTGCTGAGGCTGAGGCAAAGGTCAATGAGGAGAATCAAGAGAATACGGAAACTCCACCTGTTTCTACGATTGCCCAAGAAAACATTCCAGCAGAGCTGAAGCTAGTAACCTTTACCTTTGATATTGGTGCCTTAACATTTGACTCAATGGTGACCTTTTTAAAGGAAGTGGAAAAGCTTGAGCGTGTTATGAAAATTGATACGATTAATATGACCATCCCTGGTGAGCAAGAAAAGCTAGATAAAGAGGCGGATAATACTATTAAGGCTACTGTACAGATTACGACGTTCTATTACGAGGGACAAGAATAAAGATAGGCGCGCATACTTTATATGTATGGGCGCCTCTTAGTTTAGGAGGACATAAAAATGGAAATGGCTTATACCGTGACAGTATTTATTTTTGGGCTTGTTTTTGGCTCTTTTTTTAATGTGGTCGGCTTACGTGTACCAGTAAAGGAGTCCATTGTGCGACCACCATCACATTGCACAAATTGTCAGAGACAGTTAACAGCCCTTGATTTAGTACCTGTGTTGTCCTATGTATGGCTAGGAGGCAAATGCCGTAGCTGCGGACAAAAAATTTCTTGGATTTATCCTTTCATGGAGCTTATGACTGGGGTTTTATTTGCATTTGCCTATTGGAAGCTAGGCTTTACTGTAGAATTTTTTGTAGCCATTTTATTAATTTCATTACTTGTTATTATTGTTGTATCGGATTTTGCCTATATGCTTATTCCTGATAAAGTACTGCTTTTCTTTCTACCATTGCTCTTTATAGGACGTGTGCTTTCACCGTTATCACCATGGTGGGACAGTGCGCTGGGTGCAGTTGTTGGCTTTGGCATATTATATAGTATTGCTGTGCTGTCCAAAGGCGGTATGGGTGGAGGAGATATTAAATTATTCTTTTTACTTGGGCTTGTATTGGGCACATTAAATGCACTCTTAACGCTATTTATAGCCGCTGTAATCGGGATGATTGTAGGCATTATAGTGCTAAGAATACGGCAGCAGGGCAGAAAGACCCCGATACCATTTGGTCCATCCATTGCTGCTGCGGCTATAGTTGTCTATTTTTATGGAGATGCCTTAATGAATTGGTATCTTGGGCTATGGTAAGGAATAACTTACAATCTTGGAGGGGATAACAGTGAAGCCAGTTATTGGCATAACGGCCTTTGTGGAGGATGATTTGTCAGCAAGATTAAATGCTGCCTATAGCAACAGTGTTATTGAAGCAGGGGGCATTCCGTTAATTATTCCACTTGGTATAGAGGAGGATGTTGCACAAACTTTGTCGTTGACAGATGGATTATTGCTATCAGGAGGCTGTGATGTTCATCCATTTCTTTTTGATGCAGAGCCAGCACCTAAATTAGGGAGGGTACACCCTGAAAGAGATTCCGTAGAGCTTGCTTTAATCGAGGCAGCTTTTATTCGAAAGATGCCGATTTTTGGTATTTGTCGTGGTATTCAAATATTAAATGTGGCTCTTGGAGGCAATGTCTATCAGGATATGGAGAGCGAATATCATAGTAAAAAATTATTGAAGCATATGCAGCAGGCGGCTCGGGGCGTTGCTACTCACTATGTTACAGTTACACCTGATACATTATTAAACAGAATCACCGAAAAAGAGAAAATAGCAGTAAATTCCTTTCATCATCAAGCAGTTAATGTATTAGCTGAGAAATTAAAGGTTGCTGCCAAATCCAGTGATGGAATTGTAGAAGCGATCGTACACGAGGATCACCCATTTTGTCTGGCGGTACAGTGGCATCCAGAGGAGCAGGCGATGGCAGGAGATGAAGCATCAAAAAAAATATTTACTGCTTTTATAAAGGCAAGCCTGAAATTCAAATTAGAGGCATAGTGCTTGCAAGGAATCCATATTAAAGTGGATTCTTTTTTTGGTAAACCTCCAAAACAAAAGGAAGATGGCGAAAAATCTCCTTCGACATCTTCTTGCTTTATAGGGATATTTAATGTCCCCAATTACGCACAAAAGCAGGAAGCAGGGGATGAGCAGGATTACAACGCTTTGCTGACGATAGCTCCAGCATTTCCTCTTCATTATCATCAGTCACCGAAATAAAAACAAAGATGCTTTCGTCAATAATGCCCTCCTGCTTCAATTCATACATCGTATCACTCATTGCTTGATGAAGCATTTCTTTATGTTCAACAAATTTTTCGTCTTTGATATGCAATATAATATCTAATAATTCACGACTTACCTTTTCGAGCATATTCGTTTCATCGTAATGTAAATATTCATCCTTTAAAAAGCGATAATCTTCGGGATCGTCCTCATAGTTTTGACCAATTTCAATAAGTGATTTTTCAGTTCCCATTGTTAAATAAAGGCTGCCGCAATCACCATCTGTCACTAGAACAGCCGCATAAATTTGTTCATCGTTTAAGGAGCTATACATTGTCGTATAAGCCTCTTGCACAGCTTGCTTGATTTTTTGTTTCAAATAGACGCACTCCCTATGTAAATTGTATTTTGTTCTATGTCTAAAATTAAGAAAAAGAGGTATATGCTCATCGGGGAACATATCATCCTCTTAAAATCATCCATTAATTTTATATTTTTTATTGTACACGACGATAAAGGCCTACAACTTGCCCTAAAATAGAAACTTGATCGACAATAATTGGCTCCATTGTGGAGTTTTCAGGCTGTAAACGGAAATGATTTTTTTCCTTAAAGAAACGCTTAACCGTTGCTTCATCCTCTTCTGTCATAGCCACGACAATATCCCCGTTATCTGCTGTTGATTTTTGCTTTACAATGACTAAATCTCCATCTAAAATGCCAGCTTCAATCATGGATTCACCCATAATTTCTAGCATAAATAATTGATCCTCGCTTGTCCCATATGTATCTGGCAGCGGGAAATACTCTTCGATATTTTCAATAGCTGTAATTGGAGAACCTGCTGTAACCTTCCCTACAAGTGGGACGTGAATAACATTTTGCTTTTGAATAGAATCTTCTGGCTCTAAAATTTCAATGGCACGTGGCTTCGTTGGGTCACGGCGGATAAAGCCCTTTTGCTCTAAACGAGCTAAATGTCCATGAACCGTTGAGCTTGAAGCAAGTCCAACTGCTTCGCCAATTTCACGTACAGATGGCGGATACCCCTTTGCACGTACTTCTTCTTTGATAAAGGCTAAAATGTCCTCTTGTCTTTTCGAAACTTTTTTCATGATTGCTCACCTCTTTTTTCTTTTATTTCTACTTATTAGATAGTATAGCAGAATGCGAACACTTATGCAAACATAGGTTCGAAAAGTGTTTGACAAAAACATTCGTTCGCACTATTATAAGAACATACATTCCGAACAAACATTCTTGAAATGAGGTCATAACGATGAATTGGTTAAAGAAAAATCCGCATATCTCCATTTTATTAGGGGCTTGCCTACTATTTGCAGGATACCTTTACATAACAGATCCTGGTGAGGTGACTTACAAGGAAATACAAGTGGAACATGGTGATAACCTATGGTCGTTAGCAGAGCAATACCGTGGTAAAATGAGTAAGGAAGACTGGATTAACCTTGTAAAGGCAGAAAATGAATTACCAAATGTTCAAATTGTTGCTGGTAAATCATTAGTCATTCCAGTGGTGGGAAACCAAGCCAATCCCATAAACTCTATTGAAATAGCGAGAAATGAACCATGATAAATAAACAACAATCAGCCGTCATCTATTGCCGCGTGAGTACAGAAAAAGAGACACAAAGTTCCTCGCTGGAGCGCCAGCAGGAAGAATTAACGCATTATGCCAAGGTGCAGGGCTACAATATAAAGGGCATTTATTTAGATCAGCATAGTGGCTATGATGTGGAGCGAGATGGCTTACTTGAAATGCTTGATTTTATTAAAGAAGAGGAAATTAATGCGCTATTTGTCCAGGATGAAACACGCTTAGGACGTGGTAATGCCAGAATGGCGGTGCTGCATTTATTACAAAAAACAGAAACAGATGTTTTCTCCATGCGAGATGCAGGCCCTGTACAATTAAATGAAATGGATACGATGCTGCTCGAAATATTAGCGATAGTAGAGGAATACCAGCGCAGAATCCATAATGCTAAAATACGACGTGGTATGCGTCGAGCTGTTGAAAAGGGCTATAGACCTGAAAACAATTTATCGAATCGTGGAAATCCAAATGGGCAGGAGCGTAAGGAAGTACCGATTGAGGAAATTATTAAGCTTCGAAACAAAGGCTTTACGTTTGAGGAGATTGCCATGACACTTCGAGGCTTAGGCTTTGATGTTAGTAAGGCAACAGTACATCGAAGATATCGGGAGCATCAGGAAAAGTTGAAAGGTGATTAAAGTAATGTCAGTGGGAGTTTTGTTATCCCACTGGCACTGATGAAAGAGGAGAGTAAGATTAATACAAGCTTTCAATCACTATATTTTTGAGCAGTTTAAATTGATGTTATTGATTTATTATGTCGTAAAACATAATGGATTAAAATGTCTCCAACTCTACTATATTTATTTGCAAATTGTTAGAAGTGTACTTTCCCTTTGCTCGATTGTAACAGCAATATTTGCTATACCCACTCCTCACCTAAAACAGCATAATAGTATTCATCCCACCATTCATCACCATTCGGGATACATTTTTTAAAATAACCTTCACGTCTCATGCCGATTTTCTCCATTACCCGATAGGAGGCAATATTTTCAGGCTGACACGTTGCAATGATCCGATGCAGGTTCATTTCCTTGAATCCATAGTGCAGTACAGCTTTTGCTGCCTCCGAAGCATAGCCTTTGTTGTAGTAATTCGGATGAAAAACCCAACCAATTTCAAATGTATGGTCGCCAAAATATTGATGAAAAGCAATATGACCAATTATCAAATTCTCTTCTATTAAAACAACTGGAAAGTATTTTGCCTGTTCACCACTATTGTCTGAGACAAAATTCTTAGCCATATCCTCGTTAAAAACACCCTCTGGTATATACTTCATAACCTGACTATCTGACGTATATTCATAGACTGCCTGCCAATCGTCCTCCTTAAATTTTCGTATGCATAATCTATTTGTTTCTATCTTCAACGTCTTTTCCTCCATGTATGTAAATTTTAAAGGCTCTACTATAGTTATACACATCTAACTCCTGAAAGTCATGTTATTAGTGGTATTTTTTACTAAAGTAAAAGGGTTGGTATAACTGCATTTTAAGGGAATACATGCTATACTTTGCATACCAAATACATTTAGATATGTACTGGAAAGGTGTGTAATTATGTTATCAAAGGAAAAAATTAAGCGAATCAATGAACTTTCTGCCAAAGCAAAGAATGGGACATTAACGGAGGCGGAAGCGAAGGAGCAGACAGCACTTCGTAAAGAGTATTTAGATACATTTAGAGCAACTATGCGTGATACCATCGAACATGTAAAAGTGGTAGATGCAGAAGGCAATGATGTAACACCAGAGAAGGTTAAACAAGCGAAAAAAAATAAATTTCTAAATTAATGTGACACATTTAGAATAATTACGTCTCAGCGTAATTGCGTCCGAATTTTGAATTGTGTTAGCACAATTCACTCCTTTCAAAATCCGTGACATCCGCTGGAGGCATTATCTTTATTCAGTTGACCTTATATGGTTTATGGCTGTGAAAATATTATAGTTATTACTTTATAATGAGGTTGGATTTTCTACTGAATAAAGATAAAGTATGTTACAAAAGGTAAATAGTATAACAAAAGCATTGTTTTCTGTGACAATGTTGACTAAACTGTAAAAGAACAATATATAGGACGAGAAAGGATGTCACAACAAAATGACTCAACATGCGGATCAACTAGCGATTAATGCTATCCGAACATTGTCAATCGATGCAATTGAAAAAGCAAATTCAGGTCACCCAGGTTTACCGATGGGGGCAGCGCCAATGGCTTATACGCTTTGGACAAAACAACTTCACCATAATCCAGCTAATCCAAAATGGTTTAACCGTGATCGTTTTGTACTTTCTGCAGGTCATGGCTCTATGCTTCTGTACAGTCTACTTCATCTAGGTGGCTACGGCTTACCAATGGAGGAAATTCAAAACTTCCGTCAATGGGATTCATTAACTCCAGGACATCCTGAATATGGTCATACAGTTGGGGTAGAGGCAACAACAGGTCCTCTAGGTCAAGGTATTGCTATGACAGTAGGTATGGCAATGGCTGAGCGCCATTTAGCAGCTACTTACAATAAATCAGGTCATGACATTGTTGATCACTATACATTCGCACTTTGTGGCGATGGTGACTTAATGGAAGGTGTAGCAGCAGAAGCTATTTCTTTAGCGGGTCACTTAAAACTTGAAAAATTAATCGTACTTTACGATTCAAATGATATTTCTCTTGATGGTGATTTGGAAAAATCATTCTCAGAAAATGTGCAAAAACGTTTCGAATCATATGGCTGGAACTATTTAAAAGTAGCAGATGGCACAGATGTTGAAGCCATTAACACAGCTATCGAGGAAGCTAAAAAATCAACTGGCAAACCAACATTGATTGAAGTAAAAACGGTGATTGGTTTCGGTTCCCCAAATAAATCTGGTAAAGCAGATTCACACGGTGCACCACTTGGTACAGATGAAGTCGTATTAACGAAAGCAGCCTATGAATGGGCACATGAGCCATTCCAAATCCCTGCTGAAGTATACGATACATTTAATGCTGCTGCTGAAGTTCAAGGAGCACAGTCTGAAGAAGCTTGGAATGCTAAATTTGCAGCCTATAAACAAGAATTCCCAGAGCTAGCTGCTCAATTTGAAAAAGCTATGAATGGGGAGTTACCGGAGGACTTTGCTTCTGATTTGCCAGTATATGAAGCAGGTAAATCTGTTGCAACACGCTCTTCTTCGGGTGATGCGATTAATGCCATTGCGAAGAAAACACCTTCATTCTTTGGTGGTTCTGCTGACCTTGCAGGCTCTAATAAAACAACGATGAAGGGTGCAGGCGATTTCTCCGCAGAAAATTATGCTGGTCGTAACATCTGGTTTGGTGTTCGTGAATTTGCAATGGGTGCTGCTATGAACGGTATGTCTCTTCATGGTGGATTAAATGTATTTGGTGGTACGTTCTTCGTATTCTCTGATTATGTTCGTCCAGCCGTTCGTCTTTCTGCATTAATGGGTCTACCTGTAACGTATGTATTTACTCATGACTCTATTGCAGTAGGGGAAGATGGCCCAACACATGAGCCAATCGAACATCTTGCATCATTACGTGCAATGCCAAACCTATCTGTTATTCGTCCAGCAGATGCAAATGAATCAGCAGTTGCTTGGGAGCTTGCGGTAGCATCAGAAAAAACACCAACTGTTTTAGTACTATCTCGTCAAAACTTGCCTGTACTTAATGCATCTATTGATACGGTACGTGAAGGTGTTGCGAAGGGTGCTTATACAGTATCGCCAGCTTCAAAAGAAGTGGCAGATGCGATTTTAATTGCAACTGGCTCTGAGGTTTCACTTGCTGTGGAGGCACAAAAAGCATTAAAAGCAGAAGGTATAGATGCAGCAGTTGTATCAATGCCATCTATGGATCGCTTTGAAAAACAAGACGCAGCTTACAAAGAATCGGTTCTTCCAAAAGCTGTGACAAAACGTCTTGCAATTGAAATGGGTGCGTCATTCGGCTGGCATAAATATACTGGCTTTGAAGGTGACGTTCTTGCTATCGACAAGTTCGGCGCATCAGCACCAGGTGAATTAGTAATGGAGAAATATGGATTTACAGTAGAAAATGTTGTTGAGAAGGTAAAAGCTCTCTAATATATTGAGGTACCGCAATACTCAGAAGGTTAAAAGCCCTCTGAGTGTTGTGGTATTTTTTCATGTTTGGAAGATTTTATGAGGGAAATCCAAATAGCTGCGCCATGAATACATAGAGTTGCAATAAATATGAAGAAGCTCTTTGCACTTCCTCCAATATTGAGCTCATCGGCTATAATACCACTAAACCAAAGCAGTTGACCTGAAATAAGGATGGAGAGTCCTGCAAACAGTAGACAAAACCAAGTAGGTACATTTTTAAAAAAGACAATCATCAACAATATCGCAGCGAAAAGCAATATGACCTCAAAAATAGGATCGAGTAAAGAAAACGAATGATTTGTAACAAATTGTTTATAAGTAAAATGTGTTTCCATACAATTCCTCCTTATACTAAATAGTAACGATAATAGAAATAGAAGGTTCAATTTTTCTTAAAATATATACTGTTGTTTTCTTATTTATGTATAATTAGGGGAGATTTTGAAGAAGTGGGGTAGAGAAATGAGAGACTATAGTGTAGTATTATTTGATTTAGACGGTACCTTGTCTGATCCTAAAATCGGTATTACGAAATCTGTCCAATATTCCTTAGAAAAGATGGAGATTATTGAGGAGGATTTGGATAAGCTAGAGATATTTATTGGTCCACCATTGCAAGTATCTCTTGCTGAACAATATGGTATGGATGAGGCACAAATCCAACAAGCGATTGCTTATTATCGGGAGCGATTTTCGAAAAAGGGCATGTATGAAAATAAGCTCTATCCAGATGTAGCATCCTTATTAGCAAATTTGAAGGAGCAAGGCTATCAATTAGCAGTAGCTACGTCTAAGCCAACCATTTTTGCGGAACAAATTTTAAGCTATTTTAATATTGAGCATTTCTTTGACCTTGTGGTCGGAAGTCATTTAGATGGTACACAATCCGCAAAAGGTGAAATTATCGAGTTTGTTCTAGAGAATTTTAATGAGGTTCCTCGTCATCAATTTATTATGATCGGGGATCGAAAATATGATATTGTTGGCGCACAAGAAAATCAAATTGATTCTATTGGTGTAACATACGGCTTCGGGTCATTGAAAGAACTACAGGATGCACAGGCAACGTATATAGTAAGCAGTGTCCCTGAGCTTCAGGCATTTTTTAGTAAATAAAAAAACTGCATTGCTAAAAATGCAGTTTCGTGTTGTTGAAATACTATTATGTCAATGAAATCAAAGTGACAATTAAAAAGTACAGTCCTTTTTCAAAACGAGGGGTTGATATCCACTACTTTCATGGCTGTATCCATTGTTTTTCTGGTTCTATCCATCACTTTTATAATTCTATCCACCATTCCAGCTCTGCTATCCATCAACTTGCTTTTTAAGAACTTTAAACGATATTTTGCTGCATCGTTACAGATAATTGCGTCTCTCGATTAATTACTTCTTCTTTGCCCAATTTAATGGAGCGAACAATTCCTCCGTTACGAGAGTCCTTATAATTAGCAACTTGCACAATAATTTCTATTTCACTAAGACTATTTACTTCAAAAGAAGTGGAATAGGGTATGTTTTTGGCAATGGTTGTATCCGCATTTTCACCAATTCTGCCCGATTTCGATAGTTGTCTACCATTCACATATAATTCAGAAGAGCTCCGAACACTTGGTACTCTAATACTGTAGGTACTATTATCAGATGGATTAACAAGAATTTTTAAGCGATAAGAACCGTAACCATATGGGGTTACTTTCCCCTCCTGTAAAGAAGAATCCCACCCATTTGGAACATGTATGTATGATAAATTATTTCGTGCCGCATCAATTGGCTGTTTTTCGTTAATTAACCACGTATAGGGAAAGAACTCCCATTCCCCATCTAATGTAATGGAATGATTATCGTTAAAATTCCATTCTCGCAAGTCGATTTGTCCTTTTACTGCATAGGGTTGGTTTGTGTTATTTAATAAATCCAACCATAAAATACGTGAGCCTGTTAAAAATAGTACAAATAAACTAACAATAAGAATAATTTTCTTTTTATTCATTTATATAAATGTCAAAAAGTCCTTGCACTTTCTATTTATAGCACAATTTCCTTAGGCCAATTGCACCTCCTTTGCACTATTATCCTATCATGCTCAGAGATACTTTTAAATCGAAATAGTTATAGCTATATAAAAAAGGATTTTCTTGACCATTTTGATTCTCAACACTATGAAACTGCATTGCTAAAAATGCAGTTTCATTTCTTTGAAGTTGAAATAGTGGAATGAACAATATTATTTTGCCAGCCCATTTTGGAAGGCGTAGACAACTGCCTGTGTGCGATCTTGGACATCAAGCTTTGCTAAAATATTGCTGACATGTGTTTTCACGGTTTTTAAGGCAATGTATAAGTCATCCGCAATTTCCTGATTGGCCTTACCTTTAGCCATTAACAGCAGCACTTCCATCTCACGGTCTGTTAATTGCTCATAGAGTGGGGTGTTATTGCCATGGCGCATACGATGCATCATTTTTGATGTCACCTCTGGCTCTAACACCGTTTCGCCACCCATTGTTTTGCGAATAGCATCTGCAATCTGCTTAGCATTTGATGTTTTTAAAATATAGCTGACTGCGCCTGCCTCTAGTGCAGGATAGACTTTGTCGTCATCTAAAAAGCTTGTGACCATCATTATTTTTGCCTCTGGCCATGCGGTTAAAATTTCAACTGTTGCTTCAGCCCCTGTCATAATTGGCATAACATTGTCCATTAAAATAATATCGGGACGAAGGGCAAGGGCACGTTCGATCGCCACTTTGCCATTTTCAGCTTCACCTACAACCGTAATATCTGGCTGTGCTGACAAGTAGGCAGAAACACCGATGCGTACCATTTCGTGGTCATCCACTATTAACACTTGAATCATTTACTTCGACCTCCTTTTGCAGTGGAATTTTTACCTCTACAATTGTACCTTCTCCAGGCACTGACACAATTTTGTACGTACAGCCAATCTCAACTGCTCGTTCGGCAATATTTTGCAAGCCATAGGAAGTAGATTTATCCACTTCAACATCAAAGCCAAGACCATTATCCTGTATGCGTAAGATGGCTAAACCATCTCGGGCGACAAGCAGTAATTCGACCTCGCTGGCCTTTGCATGGCGTAACGTATTGGATAGTGCCTCCTGAGCAATACGGAATAAATGATCCTCCTCTGCTTTAGATAAAGACATTTCCTCCAGCTCATATTCAATATGAAAAAATACTTTTTGCTGAAGCTCGATAATGAGCTCCTCTAGACCTTGTGCAAGTGTTTTATTATGCAATGCAACAGGGCGTAGATGCAGTAATAATGCTCGCATTTCTAGCTGTGCCTGCTGAACAATTTTTTCGACCTGCTTTAAACTTGTGGCATTTTCATCGTTCTCCGTTAAAGCGGACAATAGCATAGAGGCTGCAAATAATTGCTGTGAAACAGAATCGTGTAGTTCTCTGGCAAGGCGTTGACGTTCAGCAATAATGCGTTCCTGTATAATTTTATCATGTGCTTCTGCACGTTCATTCGATAATCGCTGCAAACTTTTTCGTTGGGTATCGATTAATTCGCTCGTTTGCACGATTGCTTTTTTCAGTGGTTTCGGCAAAGGCTGCTTTTTGGGTAAGATAAAATCTGGTTCAATTAATTGTTTGACGATGTGCGTTGCCTGAGCCTCTCTAGCGCGAGCTGTCATACTAATCCAGCTTGCTATTAGTAGACTAATACCAAAAATGGTGAGGATAATTATTCCGCCTAATGGCATATTGCCATATTGTTGCTGCCAAAGAGGTTCCCAGGTCTTTTCCTTTGGTTCTCCCCAAACAGCTACAAGGAGACCGAAAGCAGCACTTGTTAAAATGAAAAATAGCGTAAAGATTCTTGAGATAAAAGCAATCATTTACGTAGCACCTCCAAGTCTCCAAGCCATGTTGCAACATGTATGATAAGCGTACGCTTTGCATCTTCAGGGTTGCCATCTGAAAAGCTTACACTTTCGTTCAGTAAGCGTTGTGGCCCAATATTTAAGCAAGTTATATCGCCAAATAGGGTTGTATAATGTAAACGGAATGGAATTTCATAAGGTATATAAATTTGCACCTTACCAATGCCTTGACGAATCGTAATTAGACTTGTGCCAGCAGGTAAAATGGTTTGTGTTGTATCTATCGTAATATCACCAGCGAGCCTTTGAATTTGTACATCTTGCCATTTATAGGCATCTATAGGTGCAGGCAGCGTACCGAATATTTCATTTTTCGTAGCAGGAATCTTTTCAAATAGCTCAGAGCCGACCACCTTTGCTTCATTTTCTCTTTGTAAATATTGATAAAGCATATAGAGCAGTATAATAACTATAAACAGGCGCAGGCTCCACATCGTAAAGAGGGCTATGGCAATAAGGAAAATTCCTGTCCATTTAAAGAAACGAATTTTTTTCGAGAAACTCAAATAAAGAAGTCCTGCTCCAATCAATAGACTAAAGGCGCCGCCATTATTAAAAATTGTCAGCTCTACAAAGACAAGTAAAAAGAAGCTTAGTACCCAAAATGTAAGCTTGTTTGTTGTGAAATTTTGCAAGAGGGTCACCCTTCTTTCTAGATATTGATGAGAGAAGCCGAACTTCTCTAAAAGATCAAAGTTTTATTTTTTAAGCATATTTTTTATTGTGTCATTTATGATTGGTGAATCGAGTTGATTTGGGTAATGGGCAGAGTGCTTCAATGTAATAAATTCCTTACCATTTGGTGCATCTAAAAGCTCGTAGTATTGTTTCGCCAATTCATAATTTGCCTGTTTATCATATTTTCCATGAATAATGTAAACCGGAACATCTATACTTTTTACAGTATCGAAAAAATTCGTAAGGATAATTTCTTTTTTTAATTCTTGGCTTTTTATAAGACTAAATTGTGGTCCAGAAATAAAAGCTGTATATAAATCCCGTAAAGAGTAATCTGGTGAAGTAAAAGCGCCTTTTATTAAATCAAAAAGATTAACCTTTTCTATCGTTTCATCAAAATAATTCATCCCTTTATATTGATTAATCAGGTCACTAAATCGATCCTCGTCCTCCTCTAGATAAGGTCCCTTTCCTAAATCCTCCAAAATGCTCAGTGTTTTCTCATCATCATTATCTTGCGCCTTATTTTTTAACCAGCTATAACCGAGTTCCTGCCCTTTAATAATATCAGTTATTTGAGCAATACCTAAATAGGCGTGGAATTTCTCAGGATATTTAGACACTAATTGAGTACCAATAATCGTACCAAAGGATTGACCAATGACAAAGACTTTTTCCTGCTGATAATGCTCTCGAATATAATCCACTATTATAGTAGCATCTTCAATAAATTGAGAAAGGTTCATAGTATCAATCGATAGTTCCTTGTTAAAGCTTTTACCTGAACCTCTTTGGTCATAATAGACTGCTACGCAATTCTCGGTAATTTCAGGATATAATGTTCGAGCACTTACACCATAAGGGAATGGAGAACCCGGCCCTCCATGAAGGAATAAACAAAAGGGCTTCTCCTTATCTTGCCCTTCCACTAAGATAAACTGTTTATCTCCATTGACTGCTATTTCTTTTAGCTCACTTATACCGCCATTTTCAATAATTTCAGCACTTTTTTGAATAATGTGCTGTTGGACCACCAAACGATAACCGAATAATATAAGTGCAAATAATAGAAGTATAATAAAAGTAAAAAGACATATTTTAATCATATGACTAAACCACTTTCTGTTTTTCATCTTGAAAATTCCTTTATTCCGTTTCAGAGGTAACGATGCTGAGATTTTTCTATGAATCCAACACCTCTGACTTCAGTATTTTTGGTTTTCCTTCATAGTTTTTTCTTCAAAGAAATGGGATGCTTCCTAATAGAGGCATCCCTTATATCTTTATATTATAACATGTTATTTATTTTCAATTAGCAGTGTTGTGTTTTCTTGAGCCGCATTTTTTTCTAGCTGTGCAAGACGAGCCTCAAAAGTAGTTACTTCATGGTCTTTGTCGATTTGGTAAGCAAGCTTATCGATATAGGCTTCTAAATCCTCAAAGTTCGCTTTATTGTTTTTTGCAAGCATACCATCCATTTGATGGTGTGCACGTGTTACGTTTTCTTTGCCCATCAGCTGTAATTGACGCACTTTCATATCTTTAATTTTGTGCTTCATCGTTTCAAATTTACGCTCAAGCTCGAAGTATTCACGTGTGCTTGCTTCAATACTAGCTTGTAATGTGTTGTTTCGTGCTGTGTATGCAGCAACCTCATCAGTAGCAAAATCGATTAAATCCTGCTCACCGCTAGTACTAGCCAATTTTAGTTGAGCTTCACGTTTAGCGAGTAGCTCAGTGTTTTGTTTCAGCTCCTGCTCCAGTTTTTCTTTTAACTGACCTTGACGCTCTAATAATGTTCCTGTTTGCTCAGTTTGCTTTTCTGCCTCGCGAATATATTGATTTAGCATGGCAATTGGGTTTTTTTGTTCCTTTTTATCAAATACCTGATGTAAGTCAGCCTCTATTGTGTATTTAAAGCGTTGAAATAAGTTCATATAATTTCTCTCCTTTTATTTTGTTAAGTTTGACCATTCTTTTTCAAAGTTTGTAAACGGATCTTCTTCTTTTGCTTCAATTGTTGGAATTTTAACATCTTCGTTATTCCACTTTTTATAGATCACGTAGATGATAGCGATTGCCGCTAATCCAATCATTGCTGGGATATTAGATACGGCTGAAAGAACACCGATTAGACCCACTGTGAACCAAATGATTTTGCCGAATGTTGATTTACTTGCAATGTAGAAGTGCATGCCAAGTGCTACAAATAACCCCGAAAATAGTAACCCTGCTAGTGGCCCGATTAAGGCTAGTGCTACACATGCTGCAATGATGCCTCCTGTTAATAAAAGAAATTTTTTCATATGTTTTAGCTCCTTTCGTTTGTACCTTTATAGTACCTTTCGTAAAGCTCTTCTAAAACGGACTGGAAATTGATTTTACTCTAGGTCTTGAGGCTGAGAACAATCTAAGCTATTGCTATAAAGGCTTTTATAATCAATGATTGCGGAACAAATAAGCTGATTTTACAAGTACTTAGCCACATATTCATGCTTAAAATTGCTTCACTCTTTGTTCTGTCATAATGTCATTGATAGGTCCGAAACTAGAAGGTTTTCGACAAAAATAGAAGATGAATACCTCCTTCGTTTGACAAATTAAGGAGGTAGCTTGAGCTATACTTATGAAAAAAGAAACTGAACGAAGGAGGATTTCTGGTGAGAACCTATTCCATATATAAAATAAAAGAAGAGCATTTAACGTTTATTTTCGGTAGAGAGCGAAAGTTATTAGAGATGATGCAGGGCTGTGAAGATGCTAACGAGAAATCCTTAAAAGAGCTTGCCTATATATGTGAATCTGTTCGATTCGATGAGATTGCTGCCATGCTTGAGGCGCAGCTAGATTCCAAATATGCACATTTAGAAAGAGCTCGTAATGCCTTATTTTTAGAACATCCAATTAAGGGGAAAATGGCAATCTATTTGGTGGAACGTAAAATTTGTGTCTATTGTGAAGGATCCAGAATGCTTGATTTAGATCTATTCCAGATGCTTGCGAAGATGAGTGAGCGCTTTATTGCCTTCAATAAACAAGATAATGAGTGTGGATGGCTAAAACCCATGAAGTATACGATGCACTAGCAAAATTCGCTACAATATATAGTAACGCGCTACTATTTGTTGTATAATGGTGCGTGGAGAGTTTTTTCTCGGTATATTGTAGTGGAGGAGGTTGGTTATGTTGCCTACATGGGGCTGGATTATTATCGTAATTATTGCGTTAGCAGCGGGCGCGGCACTTGGTTTCTATTTCGCTCGTCAAGCTATGATGAAATATTTAAAAGAAAACCCACCAATTAATGAACAAATGATTCGTATGATGATGGCACAAATGGGTCGTACGCCGTCTGAAAAGCAAGTACGTCAAATGATGGCACAAATGAATAAGTTCCAAAAATAATTGGAATTTTTTAAGAGCAACTAGTCCAAGCCTGGCTAGTTGTTTTTTCATTATAGTGCCTTTTTTCTAAAGTGAGTGAGGCTCTTATTGCTTTATATTTTATATAATTCTTAAAAATCATACAATTCTATCGGAAAACTCGTTATAATGGATTTAATCTATATTAAAGGAGTTGTGTGTATTGCAGAAAGAAAAAACAAATGTTGAGAGCTTTGATTTAGATCATACGAAGGTGAAAGCACCGTATGTTCGTTTAGCTGGTGTAAAATCAGGAAAAAATGGCGACGAAGTATATAAATACGATATTCGCTTTAAGCAGCCTAATAAAGAGCATATGGAAATGCCTGCATTACATTCCTTAGAGCATTTATCGGCTGACATTATCCGCAATTATTCAGATCAAATTGTTGATTTTAGTCCAATGGGCTGTCAAACGGGCTTCTATGTATCATTGATTAATCATAATGATTACGAGGATTTATTAGATATTTTAGAAAAGACATTTACGGATGTAACAAAGGCAACAGCCGTTCCTGCATGTAATGAGGTGCAATGTGGCTGGGCAGCGAGCCATAGCTTAGAAGGAGCACAAGCATTAGCCAAAGAATTTTTAGCAAAACGTGATGAATGGCATATCGTTTTTGCTGAATAAAAAATAAACCTTGCGTGAAATTTATCACGCAAGGTTTCATAGTGTTGAAAAACTAAATGGTCAAGGGACTCTTTGCGAAGACTACTAAGTCAAATGAAGGTGATTTCCGTTCCAGGCTGCTCGCTTTGCCGCTGACGCTTCGCTTTCGCGCAGAGCAAGGCTTCCTGCGCTGGAGGAACGAAGACTAAGTGCGTCACGTCCTGTGACAATTTATCTGTGCGAAAGCGTAGCGACAGCAACAACGCCTT
>NZ_JBNNMG010000058.1:0-35237 GCF_050272555.1 Lysinibacillus sp. NPDC047702
GGAACGGAGATCAACCCCTCGTTTTGAAAAAGGGCTATACTTTTTAATTTGTCACCTTGATGTCATTGACATAATAGTATTTCAACAACATGAAAGCTCGTATCTGATTAGAGATACGAGCTTTTTCTATGTAGAATGGATGGAGTGGCGGATAAACTCATCTAAATGATAGATAGAATGGACGAAGTGGTGGATTGGTTGCCCTAATTGAGGGGGTGGCGGTCAAAATTGATGGATAGAATGAATAAACTCGTTCAAATAGACGGAAGATGCTAGAAAGCGGTAAGATAAAGAGTGATAGGAGGGTCAACAAGATGTATCCAAATTGGATTTTACAGCGAGCATATTTAACACCATTACGAAATGCTTTAACATATAAAGAACAAACATGGACATTTCAACAATTAAATGAATTATCTATTCAACGTGCTAGTCAACTTACAGCCCTTGGCATCAAGCAAGGAGACCGTATTGCAATAATGGGACCAAGTAAGCCGGAACTTGTCACTATGATCTATGCGTGTATGCATTTACAGTGTGAAATGGTTATGCTAAATCGTAGATTATCTCAGGCTGAAATAGCTTATCAGCTAGAGGATTCCGAGGCAATGGTTGTTTTAATTGCAGACGAAGATATTGAAAAATTACCATTGCATGCATCTCACCTATTGTTTTCTGCCATCGAAAAAAGTATAGAAGCCTCTATCGAAATTACAAAGGAATGGTCTTTACAACAAACAACATCTATTATGTATACATCTGGTACGACAGGTTTTCCAAAGGGTGTTCGTCAAACAGTTGGTAATCATCAAGCTAGTGCAACATCCTCTGTCCTTAATATAGGTTTACAAGCTGACGATACTTGGCTATGTGCTGTACCGTTATTCCATATTAGTGGTTTTTCTATTTTAGTGCGCTCACTTTTGTATGGCAATAAAGTTCATTTATATGATTATTTTGATGTAGAGGCTATTTCACAAAATATTATAGATGGCAATGTCACACATATGTCAGTGGTCGCTGTAACCTTGGAAAGAATTTTACATACACTTGAGCAGCGAAATGCTCAAGCCTCACCACATTTTAAGCTGATGTTAGCAGGCGGTGGACCAGTACCAGTTGATTATTTAACGAGAGCCAAAGCGTTACATTTAGCAGTAGCTCAAACGTATGGCATGACAGAAACCTCGTCACAGACAGCCACATTAGCAAGCGAGGATGCGATGTCTAAAATTGGTTCAGCAGGAAAGCCTTTATTTTTTAATCAAATTCGTATTTCTGAGCCGAATATCAATGGTGAAGGCGAAATTTGCATACGTGGACCACATGTTACCCCAGGCTATATTGGCCGTTTTGCACAAAAAAGTGCAACCATTGATGATTGGCTGTATACAGGAGATATTGGCTATTTGGATGATGAGGGCTATTTATTTGTGATTGATCGTCGAGCAGATTTAATAATTTCTGGTGGTGAAAATATTTATCCTGCTGAAATCGAAAACGTACTACTTACACATCCCGCGGTTAAGGAAGCGGGCGTCTGCGGCATTGAGGATGGGGAGTGGGGACAGGTTCCAATTGCCTTTGTTGTTTTAAAAGATCAAATACAGATAAACGATTTATTATCATTTTGTCAAAAATCCCTTGCTAGATATAAAATACCAAAAAAAATTATTATTACTGATGAACTTCCTCGCAATGGTGCGAATAAGCTACTACGCAGAAAATTAAAGCAATAACATAAAAAAGAAGCCTTCAAAAGTGAGGGCACTGAAAAAGTCGATTTGCCACAAAAATTGTGATGCAAATCGACTTTTTTAAGTTTTCAAATCTAACAAAAGACAAATTTCTAATATTAAAAAGTGAAGTTTTTAGTTTCTTCGATTTGTGGTAAAAATCTTTTTTATTTATATGCTTTTAGAATTAAATTAATCATTTATTAACATAATAAGGAATGTTAGGCATAAACTATTTAGTAAAGGAGAATGGCTCATATGAGAAAATATATATATAATGCTGTCATTATATTATTTGTTCTACAAATGAGTCATGTGCAAGTATTCGCAAACTATGAACATAAAAATATGGCAACAGCTAATTCAATACAAACACTACAAAATCTCATTCAATACGAAGTCATGCAGTTATCTACTAATTTTGATATTCGATATAGTGGTGATACATCAAACATTAAAGATGAACTATCTGATCTTATCAAACAGACAATTCAAGATCCATATATATATGCCAATATTTCTAGTTTTAAATGGAAGTATGATGGCTATGCCAATAATATAGTCATTAGCTTTGAGTTTACGTATCATATTACACCCGCAGAAGAAGCATTTGTTGAACAGACTTTGAAAAATATTATTGCGCCAATGTATGGATTAACTGAATTGCAGAAGTTACAGGCTGCACATGATTTTATTGTTTTATCTGCCGAATATTCAAAGGAAACGAACGGAAGTCAATATTCTCCTTATACATTATTAACGGAAAATAAGGGAGTATGTCAGGCCTATGCACTAGTGCTTTATCGAATGTTAGAGATGCTGGGTTTTGAGGTGCAATATGTACCAGGTAAAGTAGGGGAACAGCTACATGCTTGGGTCTTAGTGAAGCTTGACAATGACTGGTATCATATTGATGTGACATGGGATGATCCATTGCCTGATCGCAAAGGGGAGGTACGTTATCAATATTTTTTAGTTTCTGACCGACAGCTAGCACAGGATCACTCATGGGATTATGCTAGTTTTCCAGCAGCAAAAAGTGAAGCTTATGTTGATTTGCAACGCACCAGTAAGGTGGAGGAACTGCCAAGACAAATACTAAATAATGATTTTTCTTCTAATAAAGGAAAGGTTGTAATCGATAATAATCAATATCATTTAAAGAGCTTGATAGTAAGGCCAGCGCAATTAAAAATGCCCCATAAAAATAAGGAAACAGATCAGTTACTTCAAGCCAAATGGCAATCCATTTTTTTAGAAGCAAGCTCTGTGCAGATGAAGGATTGGCAAAAGAAAAACTATGAAGCTGTTAACACGGAGAGCTGGCTAACAAGTATTTATAGAACAGAAAAACGAATGCCGCAAGAAAAATACGTCATACTAAAGGAGGTGTCCCATCTGATTTTAGGGGCACCTCCTTACTCATTTATTTTTCTGTACTTAAAGCTGTTTCTAATGTTTTGATATTTTTATTCATCAGAGTAAAGTAAGTTTCTTTATTTTTAACATCATCTGCTGTTAAAACACTTAGATTATGCAAAACAAGGGATTCTGCTCCCACTTCTTTTTGGATAACCTCGGCTAATTTAGAGGAAACGTTTTGCTCAAATAAAATGTAATGAATGTGTAGGTCATTTGCTTTATCGACAATCGCTGTAAGCTCTTTTTGAGATGGTTCATTTTGTGAATTCAAACCGGCAATCGGCATTTGGGTTAAGCCGTACTGACCTGCAATATAGCCAAAGGCAGCGTGGGAGACGAAGAAAGTCTTTTCAGGGGCCTTATCCGCCATCGCTTTAAAGGATTGATCTAATTCCTGCAGCTCCTTCACTAGTGCTTCATAATTAGCTGTAAATGTAGCTTTTTGTTCTGGCATTTTTTCACTTAAAGTATCCTTAATTGAGAGTGCTAAATCCTGACTGATAGTAGGAGATAGCCAAACATGAGGATCTATACTTCCGTGATCATGATCGTCATGTCCATGTTCATCCTCGGAATGACTATGCTCTTCTTCTGTTGCTGCATCATGTTCATGTTCGTTTTCGTCATCAGCATGTGTGTGGCCAGTGCTTATCGCTAATTCTTCATCTGAAACATGATCGGCTGTTGCAATCATAGTTACATCTTCTTTAGCGAGCGTTTTTTTAGCATTTTCAACAAAGCCTTCTAATCCTAAACCAATATAGAAAAATATATCAGCGTCTGCAAGCTTCATCATATCTTTTTGAGTTGGCTCAAATGTGTGCTCATTGGCACCAGCCGGATAGATAGAAGATACCTCAACAAAATCGCCGCCAATTCGTTCAGTAAAATAACTTAAAGGATAAACAGTTGTAAAAATAGTCATTTTCTCTTTATTCTCTGATTGTTTGGGGGATGTAGTTGATGATTTATCCCCGCAGGCAGCGGTGAATAAAGCAAGAACTGTAACTAAAAACAAGAAAAATGCTTTTTTCATATTATTATATACCTCTTTCAAATAGTAATCATTACGATTTGTTTTTTGGAACAGTTATTATCATAACGCACATCTGAATAAAGTACAAGAAAAAATGACCCTCGAAAATTAATTTTTTTTCGAAGGCCATTTTTCAGGTACTGGATCAAAGCCTCCAGGATGGAATGGATGGCATTTTGATACACGTGTAATTGTTAAAAAAAATCCTTTGATGGCACCATGTTTTTGAAAGGCTTCAAGCCCATATGAGGAGCATGTGGGGTAAAAGCGGCAGGATGGCGGCGTCATTGGTGAAATGAATTTTCTATAAAACTTTATGAGCCATATAAAGGGATATTTCATTGCTGCTGATCCTTTTGTTGCACATTGACTTGCTCAGGCTTAGCATCAATTGTTTGTGTTAAAAAGCTGCCTTTTTTCTTCAAAAGGACGATTACCGAAACGCCAAACATTAGCATCATCATTGCAATCATAATAATTATTGGTAAGGGTACCCCCATAATGTTCACTCCAAATTCTATTTAATAATTTTAGTATAAAAGAACTTTATTAAAAAATGTACTAATTGAATTTATCCTCATTTTGTTGAAAGCTTTGTTGCGGTTTTTCATCGATTGTATGTTTAAAGGCATATGCACGGTTGACACTGATAATCGTAGCAGCCGTTATTATTATGACTATGATTACTGCAACAATTAAGAGCGTAATTAAACTCATGGCATTCACTCCATTCCTATTCATCATTTTCTATTATAAGGTAGATACTCATGTAATTTGTGAAGGAAGTTTGACATTCCAGCGAATAAAACAGCACTTTTACCACCATACTATGGTAAAAGGAGTGTTTTATAGAGATGGATCGCCAGCGAGTATATTTTTCACTAGCCGATAAAACGTATTATACAAACCCGCAAGCAGGACCGTGGAATTTTGAGCTTAATATAGATCGACAGGCATTGGATGTTTTTGAAAGAATTTTTCAGCAAATGCAACTGCTTGAAATTTCAAATGCCTGGCGTGCACAATTACCTTATTTGCAATATCACTTAGATCGAGAAAATGATGAAATCGATTTACGATTAATGAAAATTTATGCACTTATTCATGAATATGGGGATGAGGATACGAAGGCCTTTGTGGAACAGTTACCTTACTTCAATAAACGTGTATAAAAGTAGAGGGTCACTGAATTGAGTGACCCTCTTCATGTTGTTGAAATACTATTATGTCAATGAAATCAAGGTGACAAATTAAAAAGTATAGCCCTTTTTCAAAACGAGGGGTTGATCTCCGTTCCGACTGAGTGCTTTCCTGGGGGCGTCCGATGAGCCGCTTCACTCGCGCTCCAGGGTCTCATCTGTGACGCTGAATCCCCGAGGAGTCACTCAGTCTCCACTCCAATCAACCATTGCTCATAGTATTTTCTATTGGAATTTCACACAAATGCATAATGCATAATGAAAAATAGAAATTTTAACCATCGCTTTTTTATACAAAAGGGAGCTTTGATAACATTTTTCTATGCGAAAATAGAGTGACAGCAATAAGTAGCTTTATGTAAAGTGACAAAGTGGTTTTATCCATAGAATGTAGGATAAACAACTATAGAATTGTGCCACTACTCTATCCAATTAATGTTGGTGGGTAATGGGCTTTTACTTTACTTTCGAAGGAAGAAAATATTCAAAGTTGACACTATTACTGATTGGAGTGTAAGGCTACTCGACTCCCGTGGGATAGCGAGACAGACGAGACCCTGCACGGAGCGTCAGCGCAGGAAGCGGCTCGTCGCTCGCCCACTGGAAAGCGAGTAGCCTGGAACGGAAATCACCTTCATTTGACTTAGTAGTGTTCACAAAGAGTCCCTTGACCATTTAGTTTTTCAACACTATGTAGAGGGTCACTGAATTGAGTGACCCTCTTTTTTACTTAACATATGGCTTTTAAAATAGTAAAAACAGCTTCTCTTGGTACAACAACAGGGATTGTAAGCTTGTCTTTTAGGGTATTTTTCATGGCAGTTGAGTAGCCCATGCAATCTAGGATAAGTAATTCAGCTCCATGTAATTGCAATTCATTAGCCTTTAATAATAGATCCTGTTCATTAAAGCGATAGGGGGAGCTGGCAGCGAAGGTCACATTAAATTGAGCCTTTTGCCATTTTTCTGCTACAGTCATTTGCTGCTCAGGCTCAGGCCCTATTAAACCAAGCGTTAAATCAGCATTCATGCCTTTGACTAAATAGGTCATCATACGATCAGGTAGCAATAGATTTTTACCACTTAAGGAGTTTGTGAAATCGCCTGTGCACATGAGTAATATCCAAGTAAAATCCTGAAGCTCATAAATCCGTTTTTGGATAAAAGGCATCAGCTTCTTTTTACTAAGTTTTACCTGTTCCCCTGTAGCAAGTAGAGTAACTAGAACATCTGAATCCTCTCTAGCAGGGGCAAGTGCTGCTATTTCTGAGGAAGTCAGCAAATCGAGGACACCAAATTCCGTTACATGTAAACCTGCATCTTTTAATTGTTGAATATCAGTAGCCATATCCTTGCGAGGTGCTTGACCAATTGTTACTATTGCGATTTTTGACTTCGCCAATTTTCTTCACTCCGCTTCGTAATATTTTTTACCATTCACAAAGGTCTGTAGTACTTTTGCTTCTGTTTCAAAAATTGGATGAGACCATACTACAAAATCTGCATCTTTTCCAACTTCTAAAGAGCCAATTCGATGATCAAGCTGGACAAGCTTAGCTGCATGAATGGTGATACTTTTTAATGCTGTTTCTTCATCCAATCCATAGCGAATAGCTTCAGAGGCACAATACTTCAAATATTGAATTGGTACAAATGGATGATCAGTCATAATAGCAAATGGAATAGTATGTTCTTTAAAAATTTTTGCGATTGCTGGTGTTGAATTGCGAGTTTCATATTTTGATGGTGTAAGCATATAGGGTCCTACGGTTGCATTAAATCCACTAGCTTTTACAGCTTCAACAATCATATGTCCCTCTGTACAATGCTCTAGATGTAGCTGAACATTAAATTCCTTTGCAATACGAATCGCTGTCATAATATCATCTGCTCGATGACAGTGAAGGCGTAGTGGCATTTCTCCTCGTAGCACCTCGATAAAAGGTCGCAGCTCTAAATTATGCTTTACATGCTCCGATTTTTCTTCTTCACTTAAGCGAGTGGCACGTTGAAAACCATCACGTAACAATTGAGCAATGGCCATACGCGTCATAGGCTTACGCTTATATTGATTGCCAAATACGTTTTTAGGATTTTCACCTAATGCCCCCTTTAATCCACTGCGCTCAACAAGAACCCTTGAAGCAAGTGTTGGTCCCGCGGTTTTTAAAATACTCCAAATACCGCCGATGACATTGGCACTTCCTGGACCTGTTTGAACAGTCGTGACACCACCTTCTAGAGCATGCTGAAACGAGAAGTGTCGAATATCCACACTATCTAAAGCATGCATAAGGGGAGTGAAGGGTTCACTATATTCATTGGCATCGTTAATATCCTCCGTAACCTCTGCCCATGTACCAACATGTGCATGAATATCGATTAAACCTGGTGTAACAAATGCTCCCTGTAAATCAATTTTTTCAGCATTGTCAGGGATTTCTTTGGCTAGTCCTGTATACACAATGCGACCATCATCTATCCATAGCTGTTCAAAAGTATCATTCTGTTCATTAACGGCTAAAAATTTTGCATTATGGAAAATGATCATATTGTTATACCCTCTTCCCATGAGTATTCTTTTTTCCCTTTAATAAAAGTAGCAACCACTTTTGCATCTAAATCTAATGGGTGCTTATTCCAAACAACAAAGTCAGCTAGTAGTCCAACTTTAATGGAACCAGTTAGATGCTCTATTCCAAGTAAGGTTGCTGCACCTGTCGTTAATGCATAGAGAGCATCCTGACGAGGCAATTTCTCTCGAACTGCTAAACATGCTTCTAATGCTAGATGAGTTGCACTACTTACGGGGTGGTCTGTACAAAAGACAAATGGAATTTCACGAGCAGCCAATTGTGAGTATAACTTTGGTGAAAGTGCCATCATTTCATTATGCTCAATGTAACGGAAGGTAGGACCTGCAATCACCGTATTAAAGGATGCTCCCTCTAGCAGTGGAATTTCAGTACCGTGAATTATATGAAATTCAAAAGAGAACTCTTGTTGAAGGCGGGCAATCAATTCAATATCGACAGCTTTATGTGCTCGAACTAGAATTTTGCGAATCAGAGGCTCTTGTTCTTGAATTTGTTGGAGTGTTTCTCTCATAATTTTGGCAATTCCCATGCGTGTAAGTGGTTTTTTCTGCGCAGCAAAAAATGTACTTTTGGCATTTTGACCAATTGAGAAGGAATAGCCGAAATCTTTTTTAATCACCATTTCATCAACAGTTGAAGGTGTATGGTGTATGATAGCCGTTTTTGCACCAACCAAGCTTTTAGGAGAGGGGACAATATGAGAGGCAGTTATCCCATGTGAAAGGGCATTTTTAAACGCTGTATCAAAGGGATAGATGCCATCAATAACTGAATATTGTAGATGTGATTCAAACTCAAAGCTATCATCGCCCTCCCAGCGTATGCCAATTTCGGCTAATCCGATTTGTGAGCAACTATCGATAAAACCTGGTGTAATGTAATAACCAAGAAGATCAATTTCTGTTTCAGCAGTACTTAATTGTGTGAAATATTGTCCATGTACTTCAAAATTATTTTTTTCAAAACTACGAGTCTCAGAATTGAAAACAAGACCATTCGTATAACGAGTCATCGTCTGCGCTCCCTTTCTTATGAATAGAAAAGCGGAGACTGATCATCTCCACTTTTCATGTTAAATTATTTTGAAATTGAAACGTTTGTACCATTAGGATGTACGATTTGCACAGAGTTATCTGCTGAAACCTCAAAGCCTTTTACCTTTTTATTCACGCCAGCTACCGTTTGTGTAGCCTCTAATTCAATACGAGGAACATCAGCTAAAATTAGTTTCAAAGCTTCTTGATATAATTTTGCACGTTCTTCTTGGACAACCGTTTCCGATACTGCTCGTTCTAATAATTTATCAACCTCTGGATTGCTATAGCCTTTACCATTACCTAAAGCACCAATTTGATTTGTGTGGAACAATTGGTATAGGAAGAAGTATGGATCTGGATACCACGTCCAGCCACCAATATTCATGGATGCTTTCCCTTTAGCAACTGTATCACTGTAAGTTCCCCATTCAAGAACCTTAATATCTACATCAATGTTTAAGTTTTTCTTTAATTGGCTTTGGAAAATAGTTGCGTAAGGAACACGTGCCTCAGAAACAAAAATCTCTGTTTTAAAGCCATCTGGATATCCAGCTTCAGCTAATAATTTTTTAGCTTCCTCAGGATTGTACTTTGGTACTAAGTCAATCAAACCTTTATCATAGCCCCATGAACCTGGAGGTAGAGGTAAATAAGAAACGTCGCCACCACCCCATTGGTTAACACCAGTGATAATTTCTTCTACATTTGTTGCCTTGTAGATAGCTTCACGTACTCGCTTATCCGCTGTTGGACCTACCTTGTTATTAAGGTCAAGATAGACAATAGATAAGCCAGGATTTGTTAAAAGCTCAAAATTGCTGTCTTGGTTAATAATTTCACGATTTTGACCTTTTACATCCATTGCGATATCAATATCACCTGAACGTAATGCATTTGTCATCATGTTTTGATCAGAAATAAATTTCATTGTTAAATTATCAAGATTAGGTTTTTCACCCCAGTAACCTTCATTACGTACTAGCTTTACTTCTTGGTCTTTTTTCCATTCAGTTAATTGGAATGGACCTGTTCCGATGAAATGCTCAGAGAAATTGTCTCCCCAGCCCTCAACCTCTTCTTTTGGAATAATGATATTACCTGCGTCTGTTAACATTGCAAGTAAAGCAGCATTTGGAGATGCTAAATGAATTTCAACCTCATTCTCAGAAATTACCTTTACCTCTGTTACGCCGCTTAGTCGATTCATTGCAGATTCTTTTGCAGATCGCTCTAAAGAATATTTTACGTCCTCTGCAGTCATATCACGACCGTCTTGATATTTCCCTTTTTGGAACTTTACTCCCTCACGTAACTTGAATGTATAAACTAACATATCGTCTGATACATTCCATTCCGTAGCTAAGGAAGGAATGATATCTGATAAATCTTTGTTATAAACAACTAAAGTGTCACCCATTTGACGCATTACCTGTGATTCGTAAACCCCAGTGTATTTAATGGGATCAAAAGTTTTTGAATTTGCTGAAAGACCGATATTTAATGTTCCACCTGATTTAGCTTCGCCTTCTTTTTCTTCTGATGTACTCTTCTTATCAGAGTTACCACCACAGGCTGCTAAAATCCCAATCATTAAAGTTAAAAACAGTAGTAGTACAGATTTTTTGACGTTTATTTTCTTCATACATGCTAGCCTCCTTGTATTTTGTTTCACAATATGAACCGTTGATTCAAAAAATGGTAGGGTTCGAAATAAAAGTAGCACATTTGTAAATAGAAAGTAAATAAAAAATTATAAAAATTCAGAAAAAAATATATTTACAAATAATTATCACTAGGTGTAGTATTGAGTTATTCACAATATGAACCACTGATTCTAATAATGAAAAGGAGGTCTTGGAAAATGGGGTCATTTATTTTAAAAAGGTTAATAAACCTTATCCCGACACTGCTAGTAGTTGGAATCATCGTATTTATTATTACGAGAATGATTCCAGGTGATCCGGCATCTGTTATGTTAGGTCCTCAAGCAAGTGTGGAAGATGTAGAGAATTTAAGGGAAGAGTTAGGGTTAAATAAATCGATTCCATCACAATTTATTTCCTATGTAGCGGACCTAGCGCAACTTAATCTGGGTTATTCATATTCTTATAGTGAATCTGTCATTGGGCTCATTATAGAAAGATTTCCGAATACAGTGATATTAGCTCTGGCAGCGTTACTAATTGCAGTAGTTATTGGGATTCCCGCTGGAATATTAGCAGCAAGAAAACAAAATACAATGATAGATTATGTTGTAATGCTTATATCCTTAGTGGGTGTCTCTATGCCAATCTTTTGGCTAGGGATCATGCTAGTGTTATTCTTTAGCGTCAATCTCGGCTGGCTACCTGCTACGGGGATGGGAAATTTAGATGATGGACTTTGGGCATATATAAAACATTTAATTTTACCAGCATTTGCTTTAGCTACTATACCGATGGCGACATTTGCTCGTATTACACGATCGAGTATGCTGGAGGTTATTTCACAGGATTATATTAAAACTGCACGTTCAAAAGGCATTAAAGAATATTTAGTTATCGGAAAACATGCGTTTAAAAACGCATTAACACCCATTTTAACTGTACTAGGCATGCAAATTTCTAATTTACTTGGCGGTGCTGTATTAACTGAAACGATTTTTAGTTGGCCAGGTATGGGGCGACTTATTGTAGATGCGATTGATAAGCGTGACTTTGTCGTTGTACAGGGAACAGTCATTTTTATTGCCTTCATATTTGTCCTTATTAACTTAATCGTGGATGTTTTATATAAAGTAGTAAATCCAAAAGTAAATCTTGAATCGGATGGGGGGAAAAAGTAACGATGGCACAAGCAATTGTAAATAACAACAAAAAGCAAAATACATTATTACGAAAATTGTTAAAAAATAAATTAGCAACAATTGGCTTAATAATTGTAGCACTGATGACGATTGTAGCCATTTTTGCTCCGCTAATCGCAACCCATCCACCAAATGAAATGACTGTTGGTAAATCATTTTTACCGATGAATACAGATGGGCATTTACTTGGTACAGATAACTATGGTCGAGATTTGTTTAGTCGTTTAGTGTATGGTACACGCATTTCAATGATTGTTGGTATTGCTGCTGTACTCTTTGGGGCAGTATTCGGCACTTTACTTGGATTAGTTGCAGGGTATTTTGGCGGCCGTTTAGACTCTATCATTATGCGTACAATGGATGGTCTGTTTGCTTTTCCATTCATTTTATTAGCTATTACATTAATGACAGTGCTAGGTCAAGGATTAGTAAATGTTATCGTAGCCATTGGTATTGCCAATATACCAGGGTTTGCAAGATTGGTGCGCGGTCAAGTGTTAAGTGTAAAAGAGGAGGAGTTTATCGAAGTAACTCATTCTTTAGGTGCTACACATGCACGTATTATTTTTAGTCATATTTTACCGAACTGTCTTGCACCATTAATTGTCTACGGCACAATGAGTACGGCTGGGGCAATCATATCTGAGGCAGCTCTTAGCTTTTTGGGATTAGGTATACAACCGCCTACTGCTTCGTGGGGCAGTATTCTGAAGGATGGTAAAGATTTTCTAGTGTTGAATCCTCAAATGGCAACATTTTCTGGGATATGTATTTTACTGACAGTGCTTGGCATTAATCTATTAGGCGATGGATTACGTGACGCACTAGATCCAAAAATGAAAGTTTGATAGGGAAGGGGGTGGCATCATGACTGAATGTTTACTAGATGTTGAAAATTTAACAGTTGAATTTAAAAGTGGCGGCTCTACGATGAAAGCTGTAAACGGCGTAAATTTACAATTGAATAAAAAAGAAACACTTGGAATTGTAGGAGAATCAGGTTCGGGTAAAAGTGTTACTGCTACAGCATTAATGCGTTTAATTCCTTCTCCGCCAGGAAAAATTACAAATGGGAAAATTCATTTTAATGGACGCGAATTACTAGGAATATCAGAAAAGGAAATGCGCAATGTGCGAGGCAATGAAATGTCGATGATTTTCCAGGATCCCATTACAAGCTTAAACCCAGTTCTTACAGTGGGCAATCAGATTATCGAGGTTATTCGTGCCCATGAAAGCTTATCAAAAAAAGAAGCCAATGAAAAAGCTGTTGATATGTTAAAAATGGTAGGGATTCCAGAGCCTGAAAAACGCCTAAAAATGTATCCTCATGAATTTTCAGGTGGTATGAGACAACGGGTTATGATTGCCATTGCACTAGCATGCAATCCTAAGCTGCTAATTGCAGATGAGCCAACAACGGCACTAGATGTAACCGTGCAGGCACAGATTCTCGATTTGATGAAAAAGCTACAGCAGGAGCATGATACAGCTATTATTATGATTACGCATGATTTAGGTGTTGTATGGGAACTTTGTGACAAGGTAAATGTGATGTATGCAGGACGTACAGTAGAATCCACTACAACAAGGCAACTATATGAGCAATCGCTGCACCCCTATACATGGGGATTACTAGAATCACAAATTACGATGGGCACACAGGAGCAAAACAGGCTACCAGCGATTCCAGGAAGTCCTCCTGATTTAACGATGCCCCACAGTGGCTGTCATTTTTCTTCTCGTTGTCCAATGGCAACAGATATCTGCCATAGTAAAGCACCAGAATTAGTAGAAGTACGAGAAAACCATTTTGTGGCTTGCCATCTGCAATCGAAAGAGCAAATTGTAGAACGTAAGGAGGGAATTTTTAATGCAGCAGAATAGAGAGCTAGTACTGAAAGTAAGCAATTTGAAAAAGCATTTCCCTATTAAAAGTTCTATTCCTTTTAAAAAGACAACTCAATTTGTAAAAGCGGTGGATGGTGTAAGCTTTGAATTATATAAAGGTGAGACATTAGGCATTGTTGGAGAATCTGGCTGTGGTAAATCAACGGTCGCACGACTTATTAATCAATTAATTACCCCAACAGAAGGAATAGTAGAGTTTAATGGAACAAATTTAGCAAATTTAAATACAAAGGATATTCGTTCTGCTCGTAAATCCATACAAATGGTATTTCAGAATCCATATGCTTCATTGGATCCTAGAAAAACAATTGAATATTTAATTGCTGAGCCACTTGCCATTCACCGTATTGGAGATGATGCCTCACGCAAAAAACGTGTGATTGATTTGCTAGAAACAGTTGGTTTAAGTGCTTATCATGCTAAGCGACATCCACATGAATTTTCAGGTGGACAAAGGCAGCGCATTAATATTGCTCGTGCACTTGCATTAAATCCAGATATTGTCGTTTGTGATGAGCCAGTTTCAGCATTGGATGTATCTGTACAAGCACAGGTTATTAATTTATTGAAAGATTTACAAAAGGAATTTGGGCTAACCTATATTTTCATTTCACATGATTTAAATGTTGTTAATTATATGTGTGATCGGATTGCCGTTATGTACTTAGGGAAAATAGTAGAAATTGGCACATATGAAGAGATATATGGAAATCCTCAACATCCATATACACAGGCTTTATTATCAGCTATTCCAAAGGATAATCCCTTTGATAACAAGGAGCGCATTATTTTATCTGGAGACGTTCCAAGTCCAGTTAATCCACCGAGCGGCTGTGCATTTCATAAACGTTGCCGATTTGCGACAGAAAAATGTTCACAAATTCAGCCTACTCTAGATACAGTTACTGCAACACATCAGGTCTCTTGTCATTTATATAATGCCAATTAGTAAGAGATAGCAAAGATTAAATTAGCTTGGTTATAACTAAGTAAATACAACATGAAAAAAAGCCTCATTAGACATTCTTTTATTAGCAGCTTGGGTAAACGTCTATCTAACGATTTCACGAAGCTCTATCAAATGTTGTGAGGTAATAAAAAGGAGCGCAAGAATATGTCATTGAAACATGTTATTGAATTATACGAATTAATGGATAGTATCTATGTAAATGGGGAGGTTGTTAAAGGTTACTTACACAATATTGACCCTTCTGCAGATGTTACTGTAAAAACGATTAAGGGTGACAATGGCTCCACTGATTTTGTAAGAGTTTTGGTCAAGGGGAAAAACGGTAAATCATCAGGTGGGAACGCCCCAACTTTAGGTATTATTGGACGTTTAGGTGGAATTGGAGCACGCCCAGAAATGACAGGCTTCGTTTCTGATGGTGATGGTGCACTAGCCTGTATGGCAAGTGCAGCGAAAACAATTGATATGGCATTAAAGGGCGACCAGCTAGAGGGGGACGTTATTTTTACAACACATATTTGTCCAACAGCCCCAACTTTACCACACGAGCCAGTACCGTTTATGAACTCGCCAGTAGATATTAGTGTTATGAATGAAAATGAAGTTGATGAAACGATGGATGCTATATTATCGATTGATACAACAAAAGGTAATCAAATATGTAACCATAAGGGGTTTGCCATCACACCAACCGTTAAAGAAGGCTATATTTTAAAGGTTAGTGATGACTTACTACATGTGTATACTCAATCTGCAGGAATTTCTCCTGTTGTCATGCCAATTACTACGCAAGATATTACACCATATGGAAATGGTTTATTCCATATTAATAGTATTTTACAACCAGCTGTTGCCACGACAAGCCCAGTTGTAGGCGTTGCCATTACAACAGAATCTGTGGTGGCGGGCTGTGCAACAGGTGCCACACATGTAACAGATGTAGAAAATGTTGTTCGATTTGTCTTAGAAGTAGCTAAGGTTTATGGTGCTAAAAAATGCTCATTCTTTGATGAAAAGCAATTTGCACTTATCGAAATTTTATATGGAAGCATGAATCATTTACAAACAAAAGGAAATGAGGAACCTGCTCATGAACAATGATTTACACGCACTCAAGTTACAACTAATTGAAGAAGTTGAAAACAATAAAGATGAGTTGATTGAATTATGTTCAAAACTAATTCAAATTCCGAGCGTTAATCCACCTGGAGATACAACGGAAATAACAACTTTTATAGAAGATTATTTAAATAACATAAATATTCCATATGAAAAATATGAATCTGCGGATAAAATGTTTAATTTAGTAGCTTCTATTGGAAATGCAGAAGGTAAAGAACTAGTCTATTGCGGTCATACAGATGTTGTTCCTGTTGGCGATCTAGCTAAGTGGGATTTTGATCCATTTTCAGGAGAAGTAAAGGACGGATGGATGCTTGGTCGTGGAGCAAGTGATATGAAAGCCGGATTGGCAGGAATTATTTTTGCAACTAAAATGCTGAAGAAATTGAATATTGAACTACCTGGAAAACTGACTTTAGCAATCGTACCTGATGAAGAAACAGGTGGGGAATACGGAGTCCCATGGCTATTAGAAAGGAATCTAGTAAAGGGTGATGGCTGTTTAATTGCGGAGCCTTCATCACCATTAAATCCTACGATTGGTCAAAAAGGTTCATACTGGTTTGAATTAGAGGTTCGTGGGGAACCTGGTCATGGAAGCCTGTCACCATTAGCAGGAAGAAATGCCATTGTAGATGCGATTGCAGCAATAAATGAAATCCGTACATTATGGGATTTAGAGATTACTATTCCAGAGGAAGTACAGTCCCTAATTGAAGTATCTAAGAAATACATGCGAGAAGTGGAAAAAGATCGTTTGAAATATCAAGAAGTATTAGAGAAAATTACTGTAAATATTGGTACAATTGAGGGAGGTACGAAGTCCAACGTTATTCCAGATTATTGTAAAGTACAAATAGATTGCCGCTTACCATTTGGCATTACACAAGAAGAAGTCACTGCTATATTGGAAAGTAAATTAGATGCATTGAATATTGACTATTCAATAAAACGTTTTGGATTTAAAAGTGTGGCTAACTATACATCAGCTGAAAACCCTGTATGCCAAGCAATCGTAGATAATATCTCGTTTGTTACTGGGAAAGAGGCGTATGGTGTGATGCAATGGGCAAGTAGTGATGCTCGTCATTTCAGACAATATAATATTCCAGTGCTGCAATATGGTCCAGCTTACTTGCCAAGCATTCATGGCTATAATGAAAAAGTGCGTGTAGAGGATATCGTACGTTGTGCAAAAGTGTATATTACAGCTGTCATAGATTTTTTACATCAAAAGTAAGAGGGAGCAACCTCTCTTACTTTTGAAAATATGAAGCTTTAATCGGTGGGGGATGACGTGCAGGACAAATCATTTCTAGCCTAAATTTCATCCTCCACTGATTAAAGTTAAATCGATCTTGTACAAACGGTTGCCATACATATCTCGATAATTCCCCCTTATTGAAGTAACCGTATAGGTAATCTTTTGTACAAGATAAAGTGAAGTTCTAATCAGTGAGGGTTTTCCTCAACCCTACAGATTAAACTTTACGAATCAGGCTTTTCGGGCAGTTAATTCCTCACCTAACTTTCTAGGGCTGCCCGTTAATGCCAGATAAATAGATCAAAAGGATGAGAGAGATGCTAAAAACCTTAAATTTATCTATTGCCGTGTTAAAGATGTTTACGAAGGAAAAGCCTATATGGGGTGGACGTGAGCTAGCAATGGCAATGAATATGAATCATACAAATTTATATCGTATACTTGAAACATTTGAAAATAACGGATTTATTACGAAAGATCCTATTACAAAAAAATATTCACTTGGCATTGCCATATGGGAAATTGGAATGAATATGTATGATTCTTTAAACATTGATCAACTTTGCATGCCGATTCTTGAAAAATTAAAGGATTCAACAGGTGAAACTGCTATTTTTACAGTTTTAAATGGGCTAGAGGCGTTAACACTGCTGAAGGCAGAGCCTGTCAATAAGGTGAAATTTACAGTATCTAGAGGAAGTAGAACACCACTTTATGTAGGGGCCTCCTACCGTTCAATGCTTGCTTTCCTCAATGATGAGCAAATTTCGAAAGTTATTGACGAGCCATTAATCTCCTACACAAACAATACTATGACAGATGCAGGCGAAATTCGAGATGAGCTCGTAAAAATACGAGAATGCGGCTATGCTGTCAGTAAAGGTGAATATACTGCAGATGTACTGGCGCTTGCAATGCCTGTATTTAATAGTGAAGAAGAGGTGGTAGGTTCAGTCACTGTATCAGGCCCTACTTACCGTTTTACAGAGCAACGTATTTCCGAAGTTTTGGAACCGCTAACACAAGCGAGACAAGATGTTGAAAATATTATACGTAGGTATCATTTGAATTTTAATTAAGGAGAAAAAATACATGCAACATTTACAGGAGATTGCACTGAATATCTTAAAAAATAATTTAAATGTTCAATCCTCAGAAACACTGATGATTTTAACGGATATTCACAAACAAGAGATCGCTGAAATTTTCCATCAGGCAGGTTTAACCATAACGGAAAACACAATGTTAGTTGTGATGCCATTATTGAAGAAATCTGGGCAGGAACCAGTGAACGCTATATCATCACTGATGTCTCATGTAGATGTTACTTTATGCATTACCTCCCATTCTCTCACGCATACAATGGCTCGTAAAAAGGCGTGTGAAAATGGTGGACGAGTTGCTACGATGCCAGGTGTTACATTCGCAATGCTTGAGCAAGGAGCACTTCATGCTGATGCAAATGAAATAGAAATACTTGTAGAAAGCTATGTCAATCTACTCAACACTGCAAAAGATGTTCAAATTGTAAAAGATGGATATGAGCTGACGTTTAGCGTAGAAGATCGTTCAGGAATTCGTTCAACAGGTATTGTACGTAATTCTGGAGAATATGGTAATATTCCCTCAGGTGAATCCTACATTGCTCCGATTGAAACTTCGGCAAATGGTGAAATTTTAGTCGATGGCTCTATTGCCAATATTGGTGTGTTGAAAGAACCATTATTGCTAAAGCTTCGTAATGGTCGCCTAGAGGATGCGATTGGCTCAGATGGCCCAAAATTACTTGAATTATTAGGGGATGGCAACGGTCGTATAATTGCGGAGTTTGGAATTGGTGCAAACAAAAGTGCTATATTATGCGGGAATGTCCTTGAGGATGAAAAGGTATTTGGCACCATTCATATTGCATTTGGTAGTAATGTACCATTTGGTGGAGCAAATGCGGCAGATGTCCATATTGATTGTGTCATCAAAAATCCAACCGTCTATTTCGATGGTAAACAAGTTATTTAGTAATGATACTGTTGTTTTCAACCAGGTCAAAGGCGTATTCAAATTAAATTCGAATACGCTTTTTTTATAAAATATCAAATATTCCTATTAACCTTCTACTATTAAATAATAAAATTTAATTTCTCCATTATCTTTCACCATGAACACATCATTTCGTTCTTTCACTGTAAAAATTTCAGTGCCCACAGATAATTTGTTAGCTGTTCCATTTTTAAATTCTGCTGCATTCGAAGAGTTAGTTTCAATTATTCCAACCTTGGAATTTTCAGTTAACTGAAGATCATTAATCCAATCAATATCTGTTTTATAAATGACATCATCCCATTGAAATATATCCGCATTACGATCTAATGACAATACTTCCTGTGCATCAGGATTTTTACTTACAGAAACGTTAATTTCTTTATGATTATCAGCACAGCCAATTAATACGAATAAGGAAAAAATAAATAGATAAATGAATTTTATTTTTTTCACTAATGTCTCCCTCCTTATTTATTTGACATTTATCATCCCAAAAAGTTACGGAATCCTTTTAAAAAAGAGGGTGCTTCCTCATTTATCTTTAATGAAGATTTAATTTGAAAACAACTATTATGGCAATTTCAAGGACTATCAGTAAAAGAGTCCCAGCCCCAACAAGTGCCAATTTCTTTTGAATATTATTTTCCCATTCACCAATTTGACAAACTGAACAACTAAGGGCAACCCTTGAAGGATTAACCATTGTCATCAGAGACGAGCTCACATTTTGAGCACTTGCAGCCAATAGTGGAGAAATGCCAATTTGTTGCGCTGTTGCAGTCTGCAATCGAATAAACATTGTATTAGAAGCAGTGTTACTACCCGTTAGAAAGCCTCCTATTGCTCCAATGACTGGGGTCAATAGTACAAAATAATATCCAAAGGCTTGTGCGGCAGCCACAGATAAGACATTTATCATTCCAGATTGCGACATCATTTCAGACACAACAATATACAAAAATGTAGTTAGTATAACAGGAGAGCATTTTTTGATCGTTAAATTGATGCTATCTAGAATAGCTATGCGATTGATATGAAAGATAGCAATACTATAAATACATACGATAATGAGAAAAAAGCCTGGTGCATAGAGAGGCGAAAACTGATAATTATAAGTTGGGCTCGTTATAGTCCAAGCTGATAAAAAACTTTTTAGCGGCAGTATCATTCTTGAAATGAATAACAGGATAATGAGCAGTAAATAAGGTGAAAGATTTTTGATTAATTCTTTTGGTGTTTCTACAAAAGGCTTTTTATTATTTCTTTTCATCATCCAAAAGCTTGCAGCGATGACAGCTAATGAGCCGAAAATACCTGCAAGCTCTACACTACCATATAAATTGCAGATAAAGACGGAAACTCCTAATAATAAGCCAATAAAGAAAATACTGAGAAATTTCTCTTTTACAGCTTGCTTACCCGCCCCTATAAAAACTACTAAAAAAGAAAAATATATGTAAATAGGAATGCACATCAATGCACTTACTATTCCTAATAAGGCTAATGGAATATCGGCTAAAGTTGCTCCGATAATTGTCCCCATTGCTAACGTTCCCCATGGAATAATACAAAGACTGATTAATGCAATAAGAGCTGATTGTAAAGGATGGAAACCTAAAGCTATCAAAATGGGTGCTATCACAATAATAGCTAAACCAAACCCGCTTACAGCCTCTATTAAAGGCGATAGCCCAAAGGCAAGAATTAAAACCTGATAGACACGATCATTAGTTGAAGTTGAAATGAAGGAGGCAATTTTCTGTATTGCTCCTGCTTTCTCCATTAAATGAAACAAAAAAATTCCAAAGAATAAAATATAGGCAACCAATGATGTCGTTAAAAAGCTTTTAATAAAAGGAATTGATAATACATCTGTGCTAGTTTGATAAATTGGAGAAATGGCAATGGCTGCTGTTATAAGTATTGCTGTACTCCCTGTAAAAATTGAAGATTTTTTTAAAACGAAAAGCATTAATAATATACTGATTAACGGTAAAAGTGCAAAGATAACCTTTATCAAATAAATCACTCCTAATGACAAGTTAATTTACACTATAGTGTATTATATTTTCCTTATAGTGTAAATATTAAAGAGTAAAATATTAGCGATTATTGTTGATTGTAATAGCATAATTACACTATAGTAAAAATAACTGTATCTCCAAAAAAAAATTGCGAGAAAAGGAGTGTGAATATATGGGATTTGGAAAACAAGTAAATAACATACGAAAGCAAAAAAAAATGACATTACACGATCTGTCCGCTCTTAGTAAAGTAAGTGCCTCTATGCTATCTCAAATAGAAAGGGAAGAAAAAAATCCTACCATTCAAGTTGCCTGTCAAATCGCTGAGGCATTAAATACAACGCTATCTGCATTATTAGATCAGCAGGAAAAAAAGGATACGATTGTCATTAGAAAGAAGGAACGACTAGTTTATAGGGATGAAAATTCAGGATTCCAGCGTCATTTATTGTCTCCTTCGTTTCCTTCTAGAGGAATTGAGTTTATTTTGAATATAGTGCCTGCAAATAAAGAATCAGGTGTCTTTCCAGCACATAAAAAAGGCGTTAAAGAATTTATTTATATTCAAAAGGGGACATTACGAGTCGAATTAGGGAATGACTCAATTATTGAAGAATTACAGGAGGGAGATTCTTTCTTTTTTGAGGCAGATACAGAGCATAGATTTATAAATCTAACTGCTGAAGAATGCCAATATTTTTTAGTAATCGATTCGACTCAAAGTATGAAATAAAAGGGCAAATAAAGGAGCTGAAAAGAATGTTCTCATTTATAGATTTAAATGGTTTACGTGTGGATTTAAGTTTTACAAGAGGAGAATTTACAGTTGAACCTAAACATGTTCTTGTTTTTATAAAATATGATAACAAATGGCTATGTACGATTCATAAAAAACGTGGCGTAGAGGTTCCAGGAGGAAAGCAAGAGCCTGGAGAAACCTTGGAAGAGGCAGCAATTCGAGAAGTGTTTGAGGAAACAGGTGTACATGTGAAAAATTTGAAGTGGTTTGCAGAATATGCCGTTCATGATGAAGTGTTATTTTGTAAAACGGTTTTTACTGCTCAATATGCAGGGCAGGAGGACATCGAGTTTGATTTAGAGACATCAGGGATGACTTGGTTAACAGATGATGAATTTGCGAATCATCCAAATTTAAGCTTTCATATGAAGGATGAAGGCATGCAAAAAATGCTGGAGGAGTTGAAACATTATGATCAATGGTGACATCGTTGAAAAGCGTGCCTATCCTTCACCAAATCCAGCTATTCGATTAACAGAAATTACTTATATTTCTCTGGGGCTACGTGTGAAGGGTTTGTTGGCTGAGCCAAAAGCAGAAGGTACATATGATGGTTTTTTATATTTACGTGGTGGCATGCAGAGCATTGGTATGGTTAGACCTTCGCGTGTCGCACAATTTGCTTCACAGGGCTTTATCGTATTTGCACCGTATTATCGAGGTAATCGAGGTGGTGAGGGGCGAGATGAGTTTGCAGGAGCTGATCGATATGATGCTGTATACGCAGTAGATGTGTTAAAGCGATATTGCAATGATCATATTCATGTCTTTGGCTTTTCACGCGGTGGTATTATGGCACTTTGGACAGCGATATTACGTAGAGATATTACTTCTGTTGTAACATGGGCAGGAGTTTCGGATGCAACTGCTACTTATTGGGAGCGGACTGATATGCGCCGAATGATGAAACGAGTTATTGGAGGAACGCCTAATCGTGTACCAGAGGCTTATGATGCGCGAACACCATTATTTGAAATAGAGCATATTACAGCTCCAGTGCTTATTATTCATGGATATCAAGATGAAAATGTAGATATTGAGCATGCCAGACAATTAGAATTTTATTTGCAGGATACCAACAAAACTTATGAAACATGGTATGATCGTCATTACGCACATCAATATCCACCAGCAAAAAATCGTGAGACCGTTCATGCTCTTTGCGAATGGATGAAACGTCAGTAATTGGGCCGCCATTCCTCGAACAGTGATTTTTAACGAGGATATGGTGGAAAATAATTACTTACCATTTTTCTAAAAGATTGGATGTTCCCCTAACAATCATCTCCAGCAGTCATGTCTACTCCACTTTCCAACTAAAATATCTTCTTCAGTACACCTTAACTAGCATGAAAGGGGAAAAATATGTTACTGCTCTAATACTTGTTTGGTAGCATTAGCTTCACTACCTGCATAGTTAGCTCCTCAAGTAGTCCTAAGCAGCGATACAAAGTTCGTAAAAAGTAAAAAGAAAAAGGGAACGACTAAAATCGTTCTCTTTGCATAGTGTTGAAAAATAAAATAGTCAAGGGACTCTTTGTGAATATTTAGTCAAAATGAAGGTGATTTCCGTTCCAGGCTACTCGCTTTGCCGCTGACGCTTCGCTTTCGCGCAGAGCAAGGCTTCCTGCGGGCGAGCGACGAGCCGCTTCCTGCGCTGAGGGAACGAAGGCTAAGTGCGTCCCGTCCTGTGACAATTTATCTGTGCGAAAGCGTAGCGACAGAAACAACGCCTTCGTGACCAACATCGTGTTGGCATCAGGGTCTCGTCTGTCTCGCTATCCCATGGGAGTCGAGTAGCCTTACACTCCAATCAGCAATAGTGTAGAACTTTAATTATTTTCTTACCTCAAAAGTAGCATATTACTCACAATCATTAAATGGATAGAATAGTGGGACAATTCTATAGCTGTCAACCTACATTTTGTACATAAAACTCTTTGTAACTATACATAAAGCCACTTATTGCTACACCGCTTTTGAATAGGGAAATGTTACCCAAACCCCGTTTTTAGCAATATAGTGATGGCTAAGACCTCAATTTATCACTATACATTTGTGTAAAATGCCAGAAGAAAATACGATGAGCAGTGGTTGATTGGAGTGTAGACTGAGTGACTCCTCGGGGATCACAGCGTCACAGATGAGACCCTGGAGCGAGCATATAAGGGGAACGAAGGCTAAAGGCATCACGTCCTGTGACAACGCCTTCGTGACCAACCTCCTGCTGCTGCCGCTTCGCTTTCGCGCAAAAAACATCTGTTGCCCCAAGCGGCTCATCGGACGCCCCCATGAAGCTTTGCACATGAAAAGGGAACGACTAAAATCGTTCCCTTTGTTTAAGCAATTATTTTAATGGACCACCAAGTGTAGTGATAGCTTCAGAAACGTTAGAGAATTTCTTGAAGTTTTCATTGAATAGACCAGCAAGCTCAGCCGCTTTTTTATCATAAGCTGCTTTGTCTGACCATGCATCACGAGGGTTAAGCACTTCTGTTGGTACACCTTCAACAGCAGTTGGAATATGTAATCCAAATACTGAATCTTGAATTGTTTCAGCTCCAGCTAATTTGCCCTCGATTGCAGCACGTACCATAGTACGAGTGTAAGAAAGCTTCATACGACTGCCAGTGCCATATTCGCCACCAGTCCAACCAGTGTTCACTAAGTATACTTGCGCACCATGTTCGTCAATTTTTTGACCTAACATCTCAGCATAGACAGTTGCTGGAAGTGGAAGGAATGGAGAACCGAAGCAAGTAGAGAATACTGGTTCTGGCTCTGTTACACCACGCTCTGTACCAGCAAGCTTTGATGTGAAGCCACTTAGGAAGTGGTACATTGCTTGCTCTTTTGTTAATTTACTGATTGGAGGTAATACGCCAAATGCATCAGCTGTTAAGAAGATAATTGTTTTTGGGTGACCTGCAACAGATGGGTCAACAATATTATCAATATATTGGATTGGATATGCGACACGTGTATTTTCTGTTAATGAACCATCATCATAGTCACAAACGCGAGTTTCTGGATCAACAGCTACGTTTTCTAGAACTGAACCAAAGCGGATTGCATTGTAGATTTCTGGTTCTTTCTCAGCAGAAAGGTTAATTGTTTTTGCATAGCAACCGCCCTCGATGTTGAATACACCATTATCAGACCAACCGTGTTCATCGTCACCGATAAGCTTGCGGTCAGGGTCAGCAGATAAAGTCGTTTTACCAGTACCAGATAAACCGAAGAATAATGCTACATCTCCAGCTTCACCAACGTTTGCTGAACAGTGCATAGAAAGGATGCCTTGTTGTGGTAATAAGTAGTTCATAATACCGAAAATTGATTTTTTGATTTCACCAGCATATTCAGTTCCGCCGATTAGGATGATTTTCTTTTCAAGAGATACAATGATGAATGTTTCAGAAGCTGTACCATCCACAGCAGGGTCTGCTTTAAAGTTAGGAGCAGAGATTACTGTGAAGTCAGCAACATGAGAAGCTAACTCTTCTTCTGTTGGACGGATAAATAATTGATGAGCAAAAAGATTGTGCCAAGCATATTCATTGATGACTTGGATGCTAAGCTGTGAATCTTTATCGGCACCAGCAAATCCCTTAAATACAAATAATTCGTCACGTTCTTTTAAGTATTTTACTACTTTTACATATAAGTTATCGAACACTTCAGAAGAAATTGGTTGGTTTACTTTCCCCCAGTCAATTTTATCCTTTGTGCTTTCTTCTTCTACCGTATATTTATCTTTAGGTGAACGACCAGTGTATTTGCCAGTTTCTGCACGAACTGCGCCATCTACTGTTAACATAGCTTCACCACGAGATGTAGCCTTTTCAGCTAATTGTGGTACTGAAAGTTGAACATTAATGTTACCGCCGCTTAATAATTCCTTCAGTTCGTTTGCAATTTCTACTGAATTCATCGATTAAATACCATCCTTTTTTATAGTATTCCCTTGAGTTTGAGGGAGAATTTCTTAATTTCAAAAATAGTATAACACAATTGCTTAAATAATCTATACTAATTCAGAAATTATTTTTGAGATTTTATTACTTTTCAAGAAAACGACAAAAAGTAATTAATAATGAGAGATGTCATCATTCATTCACCGGAGCATAACAGCTTTTGAAGGCTTTTGACTAACATGAGGTTCGCACAAGATGGAAGGTTGTTAACTCAAGTTCGGAAGGAGCAAAAACTGATTTCATCTTCCCGCATGTAGTGGTGATTGGCTTCAGAGCAACAAATATTATGCTATATGTATGAAGATACTAGATCACCTTTATGTTATCACAGGATATAAGGTAGTAATAGGGATTATTTTGCTACAGTTTACAGCCTTACCCAAATGCCAATCATAAAGTTTCTCTCATACCTTAACAATAATACAGCAAAAAATATTTGACAACGTTCGACCTTTTACGTAATATGAGATATTGAACGGATACTCTTATCCCGAGCTGGTGGAGGGTCAGGCCCTGTGAAACCCGGCAACCTGCATGAACTTATTTCACGACATGCGTTGGTGCCAACCTGATGCAAGGGGAACCCCTTGAACGATAAGAGTGAAAGGTTACGAAGTCATTATTCCTTTCCTCATGTTAGTAAGCGTGAGAAAAGGATTTTTTTTATTGTTAAAAACAAATACAAAGGTAAGCATATGTAGTTCTTTCCTTATTATAATGACGGATCTTTCGAAATCCTCGTGTTAAAAGAGCAGCTGTTTATTTGGGCGAAAGTGAAACGACAGCAACAACGGCTTGAGAGTTCAATCCTTAGGAGCGGACTTGACATGGGTAATGAGTACCGTATTCATTCACAAATATTTTTTGGAAGAGTAATAGGAGGAAAACCAAATGACAAACCGTCGACTGTTTACATCAGAGAGCGTGACAGAAGGACATCCAGACAAAATTTGTGACCAAATTTCGGATGCCATTTTAGATGCTATTTTAGCAGAAGATCCAAATGCACGTGTAGCGTGTGAAACAACAGTAACAACAGGATTAGTATTAGTAGCAGGAGAAATTACAACTTCTACCTATGTAGATATTAAAGGTATTGTCCGAGATACTGTAGCAGAAATCGGATATACGCGTGGGAAATATGGCTTTGATGCAGAAAATCTTGCAGTGCTTGTAGCTATTGGTGAGCAATCACCGGATATTGCACAGGGTGTTGACCAAGCACTAGAGGCTCGTGAAGGCTCTATGACAGACGCTGACATTGAAGCGATTGGTGCAGGTGACCAAGGCTTAATGTTTGGTTATGCATGTAACGAAACGCCTGAGCTTATGCCATTACCAATTAGTCTAGCGCATAAATTAGCACGTCGTTTAACAGAAGTGCGTAAATCTGGTGAATTAGCGTATTTACGTCCTGATGGAAAAACGCAAGTGACAATTGAATATGATGAAAACAATATTCCAGTACGAGTAGATACGATCGTCATTTCAACACAACATGATGAAGAAGCAACACTTGAACAAATTCAGGCAGATTTAAAACAGTTCGTAATTGCACCAGTTGTTCCAAGTGAATTACTAGATGCAAATACTAAATATTTCATTAATCCGACTGGTCGTTTTGTTATCGGTGGTCCGAAAGGTGATGCCGGTCTAACTGGACGCAAAATCATCGTGGATACATACGGTGGCTATGCTCGTCATGGCGGTGGTGCGTTCTCTGGAAAGGATGCAACAAAGGTTGACCGTTCAGCAGCATATGCAGCACGTTATGTAGCCAAAAACATTGTAGCAGCAGGTTTAGCAGAACGTGCTGAGGTACAATTAGCTTATGCAATTGGCGTTGCTCAGCCAGTGTCCATTGCTGTTGATACATTTGGCACTGGAAAAGTGAAGGAAAGTGAGATTGTCGAGTGGGTACGTGAGCTATTTGATTTACGACCAGCAGGAATTATTAAAATGCTTGATTTACGCCGCCCTATCTATAAGCAAACTGCTGCATATGGACACTTCGGTCGTACTGACTTAAATGTTCCTTGGGAGCAAACAGATAAAGCCGAGGCTTTAAGAGAAAGAGTACGTTAATAAGCTATCTCGCTAAAGTGTTAAAGTAAATTGTAAATTATTTTAAAGTACTAATCAGGAAGGGCTAATTTATTTACAAAGCCCTTTTCTAAATATAAAAAAGAAGCCCCGAAATCATATGGGGCTTCTTGGCTTATTTATTGTTTGCTTGAAGAGATTTATAATATTGTCCTTTTTCTGCATATTCACGGACGATACGTTCCATATCTTCTTTATCTTCAGCATTTAATTCACGAACAACCTTAGCCGGACGACCTAATGCTAAGCTATTCGGTGGAATGACCTTACCTGGAGGTACTAGACTGCCAGCTCCTATGAATGCACCCTCTCCAATCTCTGCTCCGTCTAATATTATTGAACCCATTCCTATTAAGGCATTTTTGCGAATCGTACAGCTATGTAAAGTTACCTGATGACCCACTGTTACTTCATCTTCAATAATCAGTGGATATTTCGGGCTTTGGTGTAAGCAACAAAGGTCTTGAATACTTACTCGTTCACCAATAATAGTTGGTGACACATCACCACGAATAACAGTGTTAAACCAAATAGTTGTTTCTGCACCTACTGTAACATCACCAGTAACGGTAGCATAATCAGCAATAAAAACGGATGGATCGATCTTTGGTGCTTTACCTTTAAATGGATAGATCATGAGAATCGCCTCTTTTCTTTCTATGATGTAATATTATCGTATCAAATACGCAACTTGATGGAAATATAAAATTAATGAAGTTAGATATTTCACTTATAATCAATGTGTAATTATTTTTTTAGGAGGACTATGTAAATGTGGAAATGGGAAGCTGATGGACAAGCAAAGGCTGTGGTTGCTATTCTTCATGGTGCATATGAAAATCACCGCTGGTATGCATGGCTAATAGAAAAACTGAGATTGGAAGGCTTCCACATAGTCATGGGAGATTTACCTAATCATGGTGTCAATGCAAGATTTTCGCGTGTCCATGATGAAGATATTAAAGAATACAATAAGTATACAAGACATTTAATGGAGAATGCTTTTTCGTATAACTTACCAGTGTTTTTAATAGGACATGGGCTTGGTGCAACATTATTACTACATACTATGCAGAAGAAAAAATATGAATGTGCAGGCATTATTTTAACCTCACCATGGCTTCAATTGAAGTTGTTACCAGGTAAACTATCAAATGCTTTAACAAGTTTAAGTGCTCTAACAGCTAATGTTAAAATAACACATGAAATTACATTTGAGAAATTGACTCGCAGTGTAGAAGGTAGAGAAGAGATGAAGGATGAGATTCCTTTTATGACAGTTGTTTCAGTGAAATGGTATCGAGAGCTGCAGCAAATGATGCGAAATTTAGTATTATTACCAAAGGCTGAATTCCCTAATATGCCTATGCTTGTGATGACAGCTGAAAAAGATAATATAACGGAAACTAAACAGACTCGTAATTGGCTTCATCAGCAGGAATTTACAGAGTTTCAATTCAAAGAATGGGCGAATTGCTACCATAATCTATTTCATGAAGTAGAGCGGGAAGAGATTTTTGTCTATATTCGTGATTTTATCAACAACGCACTTCGTAGAATTGGCTATATCATCGAATGATGTATGGCCTCTCCTAATTACTATTTTATTGCTAGTGTAATATAATATTGTAATTTTCTGAAAATTGTAATACTATAATGACTTATAATAGAATTTTCACATTGGAGGGGTAAAATGGAAGTAATAGTTGGAAAACTGAATGACATTTTATGGGGACCGTGGTTTATTTACGGAATTTTGTTAATTGGGCTGTTTTTTTCAATCATTACACGGTTCTTACAGGTAAGACACATTAAAGACATGTTTGTTTTAATGTTTAAAGGTGAAAAATCGGAAAAGGGGATTTCATCTTTCCAAGCTATGTCTATTGCATTATCTGGGCGAGTAGGTACGGGTAATATTGCTGGTACAGCTACAGCCATCGGTATGGGAGGACCTGGTGCAGTTTTTTGGATGTGGGCAATCGCCTTTATTGGTGCAGCAACTGCTTATGTGGAATCGACTTTAGCTCAAATTTATAAAGAGGAAAAAGATACTGAATATCGGGGTGGACCTGCCTTTTATATAGAAAAAGGAATGGGGCAAAAATGGTTCGCAGTAATTTTCGCTATAGCAGCATTAATTGCCATGTTAATCTTAATGCCGGGTGTTCAATCAAATGCAATTGCAACTGCTGTTGAAAACGCTTTCAATATTCAAACATGGATTACAGGTCTTATTATTGTTGTATTATTAGGTGCAATTATTATTGGCGGGGTTAAATCCATTGCGAATGCTGCACAGATTATTGTTCCATTTATGGCATTAGCTTATATTATTATGGCTATTATCATTATTGCGATGAATATTTCAGAAATACCATCCGTATTCGCTCTTATTTTTTCTAGTGCATTTGGTGCACAAGAAATTTTTGGCGGGATTATTGGCTCTGCAATTGCTTGGGGCGTTAAGCGCGGAATTTATTCAAATGAAGCTGGTCAAGGAACTGGTGCACATCCAGCGGCAGCCGCAGAAGTATCACACCCTGCAAAACAGGGAATTGTGCAAGCAGCATCCGTGTACATTGATACATTATTAATCTGTTCAGCTACAGCATTTATGATTTTATTTACAGGTATGTATAATGTACAGGATGAGAAGGCAGCAGAAGGCGTTGATCCATTTATTCACGTAGGAGAATTTAACAAAAATGGTCTTAGTGGAGAAGATCAACTAACATTTGCAAAAAGTATTAAGGAAGGTGCAGCATATACACAATTTGCTGTAGATTCTTCGTTACCAGGATTCGGTGGTCCATTTGTAGCGATTGCATTATTCTTCTTTGCTTTCACGACAATTATGGCATATTACTATATTGCTGAAACAAATGTGGCTTATTTATTCTCTGGATCTACTGAAAAAGTCTTCATATGGATTGCGAAGTTTGCAATTTTAATAGCTGCATTCTATGGTACAATTCGTACATCTGACCTTGCTTGGGCAATGGGGGATGTTGGACTTGGGCTGATGGTATGGATTAACGTTATAGCAATTTTAATCATTATGAAGCCTGCCATAGTGGCATTGAAGGATTATGAGAAACAGAAAAAAGAAGGAAAAGATCCTGTTTTTGATCCTCGAAAACTAGGTATTAAAGGTGCCGATTTCTGGGTTGATTATAATGAAAAGCGTCAAAATAAATAGTTGATATAGGAAAGCTATTAAATAGAAATGTTTCATTTCTATTTGATAGCTTTTTTATGTAAAGGGTTGTATAAATGATAAATAAAAAGACATGAATTCGATGTAGGTATCGAAGCCATGCCTTAAAAATTATTCGATTGGGTACTCTTTCATTTTTTCTAGTGCAATAACAAAAGGTGGATCATTTTGTTGATTTAGAAACTCGTATTTTAATACATGAACATATTTTTGTGGAAGCTGACTCACATACTCTATGACAGCATCACGTTCCTCCTTACCACCTGGATGACCATGATAGATGACTAAAACAATCAGTCCACCAATTTTCAGCAGATTTAGTAAATCTTGAATAGCAACTATCGTCGTATTTGGCTTTGTAATAATATCGTGATTACTGCCTGGTAAATAACCTAAATTAAATATGGCAGCAGCTACTTGCTTGTGTACATATTTAGCAACTTCCTCATGCCCTCTATGTAAGACAAGTCCACGATGCTCTAAGCCATGATCTAGCAGGCGAAGCAGTGTGGTATCCACAGCGCTTTTTTGAACATCAAAGGCATACACTTGACCATTATCTCCAACAAGCTGTGCTAAAAATAATGTATCATGACCATTACCTGCCGTAGCATCCACCACTGTATCGCCCTCTTCAATTGTAGCCTTTAATAGTTGTTGTGCATATTGTAAAACGCGTTCTAGCTTCATTTGACAACCTCAGCCTGATAAAATTTCCCTTGCCAGCTTCCACGGTGTTCAAGCTCCGCATCAATGCCATTTAATACCTCCCATTTATTAACACTCCACATAGGACCAATCATTAGATCAATGGGTCCATCCCCTGTAATACGATGAATGACCATATCCGGTGGTAAAATCTCAAGCTGATCTGCTACTAGCTTTGTATAAACTTCCTGATCTAAAAATTCTAGCATACCCTTTTCATATTGTTTGACCATAGGTGTGCCTTTTAGAAGATGTAACAAGTGAATTTTTATGCCTTGAACATCGAGCTTTGCCACTTCACGAGCAGTTTCCATCATCATGTCATAGTCTTCGAGAGGAAGGCCATTAATAATGTGTGAGCATATACGGATACCATGTTTTCGTAACTTTTCAACACCTTCCACATATGTGGCATAATCATGAGCACGGTTTATAAGATTTGCAGTTTTTTCATGCACAGTTTGAAGACCGAGCTCAATCCATAAATACGTGCGCTCATTTAATTCGGCTAAATACTCTACTACATCATCTGGTAGACAATCTGGACGAGTAGCAATCGATAAGCCTACAACGCCATCCTGAGCTAGTGCCGCTTCAAATTTTTCTTTTAATACTGGAAGCGGAGCATGTGTATTTGTATAAGCCTGGAAGTAGGCCATGTATTTGCCATCCTTCCATTTTTGATGCATTTTGTCTCGAATTTCAGCGAATTGCACATCAATAGGATCTACTTTATTACCAGCAAAATCCCCAGAGCCTGCTGCGCTACAAAATGTACAGCCGCCGAAAGCAACGGTACCATCACGATTTGGGCAGTCAAAGCCAGCGTCCAGTGCTACTTTAAAGACTTTATGACCAAATTGCCCACGTAAATAACGATTCCATGTATAGTATCTTTTCCCATCTGAAGGAAAAGGAAAGCTTGTTTCTGTCATTTATTTCACTCCTCTAACACTATATTTTATCATGTACTAGTGCTTCCGTCATGAGGGAAGAATTTAATAATGTGAAACTTCAAACAGTGGAATTTTCTGTATTCCTATGAAGAGGCATTTATGCCAATTGGATTCAACGGTGCTTACCTGAATTAACCGGAATGAATGAAAGGGAAAGCGGAGCGGAAAGTCGGGTCACCCGAGCGAAAGAAGAGGAGAGCGGAGCAGAAAGTCGGTCACCCGAGCGGAAAAAGAGGAAAGCGGAGCGGAAAGCCGACCGACCCGAGCGGAAGAAGAGGGAAGCGGAGCGAAAAGCTGGTCTACCCGAGCAAATGAATTAAAATCAAATCAATCAGCTTGAATGCAGCGAAGATATACTTTTTATGTTGTGTTACCACTGTAAAAAAGGTAAAAATATTTCCCTTGTGCTTTTGTATTTTTCGGCATACACTAACTATTTAGAGTAGCGAAATAATGGAGGTCATTCTATGCCGAAAAGTGTTTGGTTTTTAATTATTGGAATGCTTGTGAACACAACGGGCAACTCATTTTTATGGCCTTTAAACGCCATATATATGCACGATTATCTAGGGAAGTCACTGGCGATGGCTGGCTTTGTTTTGATGTTGAATTCTGCTGCTGGGGTATTTGGTAATCTATTAGGTGGTTATCTATTTGATAGAATAGGTGGCTTTAAGTCAATTATGCTCGGCATTCTTTTAACGATTGCCTCATTAATAGGGTTAACGATTTGGCACGGCTGGCCGCATTATGTATGGTTCTTAACGATCCTTGGCTTTAGTGGGGGAATCGTATTTCCTGGAATGTTTGCTTTAGCCGGAACTGCGTGGCCTGAGGGTGGAAGAAAAGCCTTTAATGCCATTTATCTTGCTCAAAATGTAGGGGTTGCTATAGGTCCAGCACTCGCTGGTATTGTGGCTGATTACCAATTTGACTACGTATTCAAGGTAAACCTAGTCATGTATATTTTATTCTTTTTTATAGCATTATTTACTTTTAAGCGATTAGAGGTAGGTAGTATTGCACCGAAAAATGTAGTGGGGGAAAGTAAGAAAATTATTAATAAAGCACCATTTTATGCATTATTAATTATTAGTGCATCCTCTGTACTATGCTGGTTGGCTTATTCACAATGGAGTGCGACTATTTCTTCGTATACACAGGATTTAGGATTAGGCTTGAAACAATATAGCTTGCTATGGACGATTAACGGTCTTCTCATCGTTATTGGGCAACCACTTATTGCACCACTTGTAAAGCGATGGGAGCATACTATAAAGCGTCAATTAGTATTTGGCGTTACGTTGATTGCATTATCATTTGGAATTATTGCTTTTGCGAGTGATTTTACAATGTTTGCGGCTGCCATGGTTGTCTTAACTTTTGGCGAAATGTTTTATACACCTGCTTTACCAACGATCGCAAATCAACTTGCTCCCAAGGGACGGCAGGGCTTCTATCAAGGAATTATTAACAGTGCGGCAACAGCTGGTAGGATGATTGGACCTCTGTTTGGTGGTATTATGGTTGATCAGTTTGGGATGATTGTACTTGTGTTAATTCTAGTAATAGTTGTATTGTTTGCTATTGTGCCATGTTTAATCTATGACTATCCTTTACGTAAACATAAAACAGTGACTGAATAATGGTTAGACTGACGAAAATAGGATGTAAACGAGTGGAAATTGTGCGAAAGGTATAATTTTTACTCGTTTTTTTAGATTGGATATTGATTAAACGTACAAACAGGCGTACAATCATACATATTCAAATATTTGAATATGTTAAAGTGAAATTCCTTGGAGGGATGTTAGTGGAAGAGGGATTGCAGCAGTTTAAGGCAGATTTTTTTAAAGCCTTAGCTCATCCATTACGAATAAGAATACTAGAATTACTAATAGATGGTAAAAAAAGTGTCAATGAGATACAAAGCTGTTTAGAAAAAGAGGGCTCGGCTGTTTCTCAGCAGTTAGGTGTTTTGAGAGCAAAAAATATCGTATATGGGATAAAAGATGGAAAAAAAGTTTACTACTCATTAAGTGATCCGATGATTGGTCAATTGCTTGGGGTAGCCAAGGAGATTTTTAACAATCACTTAATTAATACGATCACAAGATTAGAAGAGATGACCATCAATGGAAGTGACGAAGAGAATATATAATCATAATTTTTTTTGACGTAAATTGCAATATCAAGTTAGACACTTTTTTTAATACATCCCATGTCCGTATATTTTCTGTTCCTTTTCACTTTCATGTTTATTGTCTGTCG